>NC_009706.1:2134794-2439764 GCF_000016505.1 Clostridium kluyveri DSM 555 | reverse complement strand
AGAAAAGGTGACAAGTTTTCTGTAAATTTGATATGCTCAACAGAATATAAATATGTATATGAAAATTGTCCTGAAATTATAAATAGATGTAGAATAGGAACCTCTCATGTATTAAATGTAGCCAAAAAGGACAATAAATGGATAATAACTAAAGAGTGGTATAAAGATCCTTTTGCAGATTCTCTTAATTTAGATAATTTAAAGGTTGATTCCATAAAACAATATATACTATCTCAAAATGAAAGGGATCTTTCAAGCATAGGAGATAGAAGAAAATCTGCAGTGGAATATGCGGATAAATACTGCGGCATAGCTACAGAAAAAAAACATGGTTATGTATATAATAAAAAATATAGAAATTATAATTCTCAGGGGGGAGATTGTGCCAATTTTGCATCCCAAATATTACATGAAGGAGGCAAATTCAGAAAAAATCGTTCCTGGAATTATGATAGTTCAGGAGCCACTAGTGCCTGGCTGAATGCAGATGGATTTAAAGATTATATGATATACAGTGGAAGAGCTTCAGTTATTGCCCATGGCAGCTATGAGAAAGTTTATAAGGCTTCTTACAAGCTTCTTCCAGGAGATTTTGTAGCATATGAAAAAAAAGGGGATATTACTCATATATCAATGGTGACAGGTGCAGACTGCCGAGGATATTCTCTGGTAAGCTGTCATAATACAGACAGAAATAAAGTACCTTGGGATCTTGGATGGAGTGACAAAAATATAAAATTTTGGCTAATACACGTGAATTATTAAATAACTGAAATCAATCTATAATTGTGAACTGTAAATTGTGAATTGTGAATTGATAATACGGTGTATAAATTAATAGAAATGGGATATGATACAATTAGAAAAAATATTTTACCATGAATAACGAAGGGTATAAATAGGAGAGAAAACATATGGTATTTAAATTAGGTAAGACTCGTAAGATATCAGGTAATGTATATGTAGTGAGAACACTTGTTTCTAACTTTTTTATTTATTCTAATTATGGAGCTGCTGTATGTTTTAATTCGGGTTTTATTCCCTGTGTTGTAAATAGGGAATTAGGTAAAATAGACATTAAACCTGAATCTATTTCTAATGTATTTATAACTTATCCCCATTTCTATAACATGGGAGGTATTAAATTATTCAAAAATTCAAATATTTACATACCCTCAAAAGTGTTTGATAAAAAATTAAAATATATGGAATTCAATAAGAAGAAGAAAAACAGAACAAAATATATAAAAGTACAGGATGGAGATGTATTAAATATAGGAAATATAAAAATAAAAGCTATTGTATTTCCAGGACACAAGAGAGGAGCTATTTCATATATGGTAAATGATAGTATTCTATTTATATAAATCTGTATATGCTAAATAAATTTAATTACGTATTTTAAATGATTATGGTTCAAACCATAGTCATTTTTTAGGTGCGCCCAGCATTGGGCAACAGCTTGACGGTGAAAGTCCGTTGTGGGGCTTGGTAGTAGCAACCATTAGTCAAAGACAAGGGTGTCCATCGTGAGGTGAAATCTGAAGGACTCGGTCTGAGGAACACAAACCATATATTGCAGTCAACAGAACTATAACAGGCTCAAATCAATTATGGGAAATGGATATAAAATATGGCTACATAGAAGGTGAAGATAAGTTCTTCTACTTACTAAATTTAATTGATATCTTTGATAGGAGCATTATAGATTACCACATGGGTTTACACTGTGAGGTTAAAGATGCTGCCGCACTACTTAGAAAGTGCTTAATAAGAAGAAACTTGTTTGAGGAAGGTTCTAAAAAGCCAGTAATAAGAACAGACAACGGACCTCAGTTTATAAGCCATAAATTTAATGAATGCTGTGAAGAACTTAAAATTGAACATGAGAGAATACCAGTGAAGACACCAAATAAAAACGCACATGTAGAATCATTTCACAGAATACTTGAGGATGAATGTTTAGGAATTAATAAATTTGAAAGCTATGCGGAAGCATATAAAATAGTAAATGAATTTATGGAATTCTACAATAATAAGAGATTACACTCAAGTTTAAGATTTATGGCTCCACATGAATTTTATAACCTTTATTTTGGAGAAAACCTAACAAATATTCAAATAAGGGTCTAAATTTAAGATAAATGAAGAATTTATTAGATTCTGTCCAAAATTAGGGGGTTAATTCGATTGCACTTCCTAAAAGTGCAATCACACAAGTTCTCGGCTTTATATGTGCAAACAAAATAACAAATCCTTTCTTTGAAGCATTAAATATAGTCTGAAATATAGGGAGCTTCGTGCAAAATTACATCGTCCAATCTTCGCACTGAATGTTCGTCCCCTTGTATACGCTCCGTGCGATAAAGCTGTATCGCGGTTTTATAGCCGAGCAACAAAGTCGTCAGAGTGGCAATCGACAGGGCAACATGGTAATCAGCTTTTTGGTCTGTCAGTGAACAGTGCCCCTCGTTAAACAGAATGTTAAATGTACGGTTATTCCAATCCAATATCCCATCAGTGATTTCAAAAGAAATACATACATTCTTTTCTAAAGGATCGCAGCGATAATGAGAAAAAAACTCCTCTATATCTACTATGCGCCCCATAATGTAAGGGCGTATCGTTTCTTTAATATCTCCGTCGTCCATATCAAACGCAACGGGTTCATTGAAGTAGGTATTTCCACGCACTTCGTCAATCATAGAGTCATGAGCGTGTATATACTCCCACAATCCCTTTTGGGCTTCCCGGTTGAGATAAATCATCTCTTTGATATGCATAATATCGTTCCGAATTAGGTACACCATATATCCAAGAGGCTTGTTCTCCACGCTGTAATAAATCGCAACTACCGTATCGTCGTAATCCCACCGCCAATATTCCTCCCAAGCTAAAGCATTACGGAATAGGCAACCATGTGTCTGCTTTGCAAACTGCATATGCAGGTTCATAAAATCCTCATTCTCCCAGTTCACACGGTGAACGCTTCCCGGAGCTTTTGATTTTGAAGGTATTTGCCTGTCCTTAATGCTGTAAGAAATTTTGTTAGATATAATCTCCCATCCATATTTCCTATATAGCGGAATGGAATACGGGTATAGCAGCGCTAACGATTGCCCTTTTTTTCTCATGCGTATCAGGCTTTTCTTCATCAGTATTGACATAATACCTTTCCCGGAATATTCGGGATAGGTGGAAACACTGGTGACAAATCCAATGGGGTAGATTTCATTATAAATATTCATATTAAGGGGATATACGGCAAATTGCGAAACAAGGGTCTCACCGTCATAACAGCCGAGTATATCGGCACGCTCTAATACAGGAAATTTTGATTGCTTAATTTCATCACCTTGCCAACCTGCATTTATCAAATCCTGCTCCGTTACTTGAAAAGCATAACGGAGTAATGCGTTGTATTGATCTATATCATTCGTTGTCAAATCTCGTATGCGGTAAGGAAAAATCTCTTCCTTGTCTGTACTGTTCATATCATTCACTCTCCATAGCTGAAATGTTCGGCCTCTTCTTTCAAATAAGCTGTAAATTGTTCTATTGCATGCACGAATTTCGGCGAATAACTGGCAAGAGTCTTTTCCATAGCCCGCCGTTCTAATTCGTAAACTTGATTAAGTATTGTTCTTGTATATTCTTGTCCTTTATCGGTAAGACGGATTTCCTTTTCTTTCGTGTGATTACTCGCATCTAAAACAATATATCCTGCATCAACACATTCCTTGACAATAGTGTTAATTGTTGTTTTGGGAATAAGCCAATGTTCGCAAATTTCTTTCTGCGAATGAGGTTTCCCGTCATCTAACGCATAAAGCAAAGAGAGAGTGTTGTCTTTAATTCCTATTTTTTTTGCACCAATAGCATAGATTCCATCAATCACGTTGACAGAAATCATAATCCGTCTGATTTCCTCCCGATATTCTTTCATTTATGACCTCCCTTTCTTTGGCAAAATATAATCCTAATTCGTACTATATATAGCATAATACGAATTAGGGCTGAAAGTCAAGAGGGCAAATAAATGTCCGACTAAAAAAGGCAAAAGGCGGCTTTGATTTCCAAAGCCGCCTTTTGACAATGTTTCACAGTATTTGACTGCAAAGTAGCGTCTGCTAAATAATGACTTTTTTATATGCCGTTTGGTAGTTTCAAGTAATTGTTTAAGTTCTCACCTGTACTAATTCTTGTTAAGAGTGCTTTTGATTATAGAAGTATAATGAAGCATTGTACGATACCACCCAAGTATAATTAAGAACACGATACCTGTAAGTAAGAGATTATTTTTCAAATAATCAAGTAGAGCTTTAATATTAACATTCAATCGTTTTAAGATATTGGAGTATACCCGATTTGGTAGACACATAGAAAAGACTGTATAATAAACACATGGGAAAGAATGTGTCTAACAAATGGGGAAAAGAAGAGAGTTTTCTGTAGAATATAAAAAAGAAATAATAAAATTAATTACAGAACAAGGTAGAAAAGTGACTCATGTAGCAAGGGAAATCGGTGTTAGTGAAGCAGCAGTTAGAAGATGAGTAAAGGAATATGGAACGCATGGGGATAGCGCATTTCCTGGTAAAGGAAAGCTTCGGAGAGGATGAAGAGTTAAGATTACTTAAAAAGAAAATGGCCTGATTTAGAGGAGAAAAATGCCATATTAAAAAAGGCTATACGTATCTTCACAAGGCCCGAGAAATAAGATATAAATTCATTTATGACAATAACTCCGAATTTCATGTGGAAAAGATGTGTGAGGTACTGGATATTAAGAGAAGCTCTTACTACGATTGGTTAAAAAGACCTATTACTAAAAGAAAAAGAGATAATGCTTTGCTTGCTGTCCAAATAAAAAGAGTGCATAAACAATCGAGTGAAACCTATGGTGCTAGAAGGATTACCAAGGTTGCTCAATATTGTGACAGAAAAGTATATATAAGTGATGGGAGAATAACAGAAGATATTAGATTATGAATTACTCAGGTTTCAATACTTTTAATAAAATCCATAAAAATAATATTTATGGATTTTATTAAAGTGAGATTTGTCGGTTTTGCTGACTACACCTCTAGCTTACTTTAACAACATCTAGAACTTATAAAATCTGAATAATTATAAAATTTAAGGAGTGATACCAATGAATACTCTTAGAAAAAATTATTATAATACAATAGCAATATTGGGATTGTTAATTTGCATTATTTGGGTTATAACAGTTAATACACAACCATTTTCTGATTTTGATTACTACAATAAACTTGCACAACAAATTGCTGAGGGTGGTGAATGGGGAGATACATATACAAGTGTTGGATATTCAATTATTTTAGGATTTATATATTCAATTTTTGGGGTTGATTTAACAGTAGCTAAAATTTTTAATATAACTTTGACGCTTATAAATTATATATTAATTTACAAAATATTGAATAAAATAAATTTAAGTGAAATTAGACGAAAAGTTATTTATACGGTATTTGTTTTCTTCCCTAATAATATTTTTTATACTAGTATAATAGCAACTGAAATATTATTTACTACCATATTACTTACAATAACATTGATATATTATAGTAATACTAAATTAAAATATGTTTTAATTGGAATACTTGTAGCTATTAACGCTATGATAAAGCCTTTTTTTATTATTTTCTTTTTAGTTATTTTTATAGTAGAGTTGTTTCTAAAGTATAGTATTGTACACGTATTAAAACATACCACTATAATATTACTAATCAGTATTATTTGTATTTCACCATGGATATATAGAAATACAAAATTTATAGGTCAGCTTACTTTTATTTCAAATAATGGAGGTATTGTACTTTACATAAATAATAATTCACAAAATAAATATGGTAGATGGATATCCGCTGAAAAAGTAGAAAATTCAGTTGTATTAAAAAAAGAATATATTGAAGCTAATGTGACGCAAAAAAATAAAATTTTAACTACATCAGCTAAAAAATGGATAATCAATCACCCATTACAATTTGTAGAACTTGGATTTAAAAGATTATTTAATACATATTTTATTGCTGACGATATATTTTTTAGTTTAAATGGAGCAAGTTTAAATAGATATATTGAAATATTATTAATTATTTATGTATTTTTGACAAAAGCAATATTATTTACAATAGCAATTATATATATAATTATATACAGCAAAAAAGTAATTGTTAACTTATTAAAAAAAGAAAATATTAATTCTTATGATCTTTATAGCTTGATTTGTTTTTATATGTTCACTTCTGTATATTTTATCACGGAAGGTCAAGGTCGTTATACCTTCCCCTTTATATTTATAATCATTTACTTTTTTTCTTTTTCAGTTGAGAAAATATTTAAAAATGGTATCTTCGTAACAAAGAATACATGATTACGGTCATTGTAACTAGTGGCCGTTTATTTTTTGTTGCCATACAGGTTAATTCATTGCTTACTTAAACTTTTGGTATTTAAAAATATTGACTAAATGATAGAATTAGTGTATTATTATAATAGAACACTATAGTGCGTGGAGGTGATAAAATGAATGATGAATTTGAACCTAATACACCCATATATATTCAAATAATGAATATTATAAAGAGGAAAATAGTAAATAAGGAATTAAAACCTGGGGATAAAATTCCTTCTGTAAGGGAATTATCTGCTTCTTTAAAGGTTAATCCAAATACCATTCAGAGAACTTATTTGGAACTAGAGAGAGAAAATATTGCATATAAACAAAGAGGAATGGGTACTTTTTTAAGGGAGGATGTATCTATGATAGAAAAATTAAAAGGGGAAATGGCAAGAGATATTATATATAATTTTATAAAGGGAATGAAGGAACTAGGGTTTTCTTCTGATGAAATAATTAAAATTGTAGAAGAAAAAGTACAGGAGGTGTAAAAATGGAACCACTTTTAAAATGTAAGGATTTAAAGAAATCTTATTTTAGAAAGTCAGCCTTAAATGGACTTAATCTGGAAGTTGAGGAAGGAAAAATAACAGGACTCTTGGGACCGAATGGAAGCGGCAAAACTACTTTTTTGAAAATTGCAGCAGGAATATTAAAGCAGAGCTCTGGGGAAATACTTATAAATGGAAATAAACCTGGAGTAAAGACAAAATCCCAGGTGTCATATTTGCCGGATAAGGATTATATTTTCAAATGGATGAGAATAAATGATGCCATAGATTTTTTTAAGGATATGTATGATGATTTTGATAAAAATAGAGCTGTAGAACTTTTAAAATTTATGAACCTGGAAGGGGATAGTAAAGTTAAGACTTTATCTAGAGGTATGTGTGAAAAATTTTATCTTACACTGGTGCTTTCCAGAAAAGCAAAGTTATATATATTGGATGAACCTTTGGGAGGAGTGGATCCTGTAACCAGAGAAAAGATATTGGATGCAATACTTGAAAATTATACGGAGAATAGTTCCATAGTTATAACTACTCACCTGGTAAGTGATATTGAAAGATTGTTTGATGATGTAGCCTTTATATCTGAAGGAAAAATAATACTGTCAGGTAATGCAGAAGAGCTTAGAGCTGAAAGGAAAATGTCCATAGATGAGATATACAGAGAGGTGTTTAGTAATGTTTAAATTAGCAAAATATGATCTTAAGGGATGTTTTAAAGATTTTATAATAATGGTTTCTACCATAATAATTTTAAATTTGGCACTGCTTACCAGAATAAATGTATGGAGTTCCGATGCTATATTTTTTTTAAGCTTACTTATAGGGATTGTTGCGTCAGTGGTGGTTTTAATATGGAATATAACTATATTTAGCAGGGATTTATATGGAGATACATCCTATCTTGTATTTACAACACCTAAAAGTGGAAAGAATATATTGATGAATAAAATTGTAACAGCTATTATCCAATGTCTTATAGTTTCTATTATTGTTGGAATCTTTACAGTCATCCTGCTGCAGATTTTAAAACTTACCCAGAATTTTATAGCATTGGATATTACAGCCCTCAGACAATTTATTAATGCCTTTACCCCTCAATTTTGGGTATTAGCCATATTGTCTGTTCTAGCAGTATATATTACATTTTTACTTACCGTATATCTATCCGTAACACTTGGAAGGGTGGCTATAAAAAATAGGAAGTTCGGTAAATTAGGTGCTTTTGGTATATTTATATTATTGTCTTTAGTACAAGTTAAATTGGAAGATATATTTTTAAATATATTTCCACAAACATTTAATTTGAAAGTGAAAAATGTAAATAATATATTTATAGATGTGTTACCCTCGGGAATTGATTTAAATATATCACTTATAGTTTTATCCATAATAATAATAGTGGCTATGTTCTATGCTATAGCATATTTTATAGAAAATAAATTAGATCTATAAATGTAAGAATTAAATAGATTGTTATAAAATGTATTAAATCACTCAGCAGTTCAGATGGAGTTTTGCTCGTAAAAAGCTTTTCTCTATCTGAACTTATTTTATGTACATGGCTTTTATTATATGTAAAAGGTATATTCTATGAGTATTTTAAAATTAAAAAAGAAAATAAAGTAAAAATATGTTGAATTATTTATCTTTACTGCTAATATTATCAGTGATATAATAATTATTGATATTGAAATTCATTATCAATAATTGTTATTTTAAAGAGGTGATTAGTGTTAATTTCAATGTACATAGGAAACTAAAATTTTTTATATTTATAATAATTATTTTAATTTTATCTACTACTGTAGTAATGGCAAGTATTTTAAAGTCAGGTCTACAGAGTGATGCTTATACGGTACTTAAAAAAGGAAGCAGTATAAATAAAATAAATGTTAAAGGCCAAATTGAAAGTGACAATACTGCTGAAGTCTATACAACTTCATCTAATATAATTAAGGAAATTAAAGTAAAGATAGGGGATGAGGTAAAGTCTGGGGACATATTAGCTTTACTGGATACCAAAGACTTGCAAAAAGAAATTGAACAAATGGAAGCTTCCTTAAAAACTACACAGGCAACAAATAAAAGTAAACTGGATAATGCCCAAAAAGCCTATGACAATGCAGAAAAATTAAGTAGGGAAGGTGAAAATTCGCAAATTGCAGCTGCAGAAGGGGCAGTAAATGCAGCAAAGCTGGATCTTGATGACAAGAAAAATACTTATGAAGATAACAAAGTTTTATTTCAGTGTGGTGCAATATCAGAGCAGGATTTAAATAAAAGTGAAATCTCCTTTAAAAATGCCCAGGATACCTATAGTGAATCTTCGGTAGCTTTAAACAATATAAAGGATAAGGTGAATTTGGATTTGAATACTGCTAAAAGTAATTATGAACAGGCTAAATTCCTCTATGAAGATAAGTCGCAGCAAATAGCAATTGAAAGAAAAAAACAACAGTTTTCAGATTGTACAGTTTTGGCTCCTGCTGATGGAATAATCAGCAGTGTTAATGGGGTTGAAGGGAATCCTGCCTCTGGAAGTTTACTTCAAATTCAAAGCACAGATAATATAGTTGCAATTATGGAAGTTAAGGAAGCCGATATTGATAAAGTTAAAAATGGACAAAAAGTGAAAGTGAAAACAGATTCAACCGGGGATAAAATTATTCAAGGGGAAATTATAAAAATAGAGGACATAGCTAAAGAAGAAGATAATGATATGCTTAAGCTCAAGGATGATTCTAATGATGAAGAGGCAAAATTTGAGGTAAAGATAAAAATAAAGGATTTAAATCATAAATTGAAGATAGGTATGAAGGCAACAGCAGATATTATTTTAGAAGAAAAAAACAATGTATATAAAGTTCCCTATGAAAGTATTTTTAAAGATAAAAATGATAATAATTGTATATACATAGCAGAAAAGAAAAATAAAGGCTATTTGATTAAACATGTATCGGTGGCAAAGGGTACGGAATCGGATTCCTATGTAGAGGTTACGGGAAAACACATAAAAGATGGAGTCATTGTGCTGAATAATCCTTTGGATCATGAAGTTGGAGAAACCATTAAAATCAAGTGAAAGTAAGGTGATGGAGTAAAATAAATGTTTTTAACGATTAAAGATGCTATGAAGGCCTATGGATATGGAGAAAGTAAGATACAAGTCTTAAGAGGTACAAGCTTTCAGTTAGAACAGGGGAAAATATGTACTGTGTTGGGGCCATCTGGTTCAGGTAAATCCACACTTCTCAATGTAATTGGAGGATTGGAAACCATAGATTCAGGAGAAATAATAGTAGATGGAATAAAAATTTCAACTTTGGAGTCTGATAGTCTATGTTCTTACAGAAGAAGTAAATTGGGATTTGTATTTCAATTTTATAATCTGGTACCAAACCTTACTGTACTAGAAAATATTGAAGTGTGTGAATATCTTACAGAAAAACCTTTAAATAAAGAAGAATTAATAAAAACATTAGGACTCTGGGAGCATAGAGATAAATTTCCAAGGCAGTTATCGGGAGGGCAACAACAGAGAACAGCTATAGCTAGGGCACTAATTAAAAATCCAAAGCTGTTGCTTTGTGATGAACCAACAGGGGCTTTAGATTATAAAACATCCAAAGAAATTCTTGAATTAATAGAATATGTAAATAAGAGATATGGCACTACAATGATTATAGTGACACATAATGATGCTATAAAACACATGTCTAATAAGGTTGTTAGGGTAAGAGATGGAGGCATTGAGGAATTTTATGAAAATGAAGAAGTAATTTCTGCAAAGGATATTAACTGGTAAATCAAATTTTTTTAACAAGGATAGCTAGATTTATGATATTAAACAAAAGAATATTAAGGGAATTTAAAGATAATATAGTTAAATATGTAGGAATGATGCTTCTGGTTTTAATAAGCTCTATGGCAATTGTAGGTTTTGCGAACTCATCGGATTGTATTATTGAAAGCGGCAGAGAAGCCGCTTTAAAAAATAATATTGAAGATGGTAACTTTGAAATAGAGTCACGATTGGACAATGGGATCTTAGAAAAAATCAGAAAATTAGGTGTAACTGTAGATGAAAATTTTTATGTTGACTATAAAATAAATGACAATCAGAAGATAAGGTTATTTGAAGAGAGAAAATATATAAATAAAGTATCTATGGTAGAAGGTAAAAATTCAAGACAAAATGGCAGGGTGATTATAGATACCCACTTTGGAAAAGAAAATAACTATGCATTGGGAAGCAGCTTGGAGGTAGGTAATAAAAAATATATTATAGAGGGTTATTCAGCGGTTCCAGATTATACTCTTGTGATTGAAAAATTAGAGGATGTGGTGGCAAATCCCAAAAATTTTGGCATTGGTTTTTTAACCAGTGAAGATTTTATTGAATTAAAAGATAAAAAATATTCCTATACATTTAGATTAAATGGAATATCATATCACAAGGTAAAAAATATTTTGCAAAGGGACGGAAAGTTAATATCTTTTATAAATTCAACAGATAATCCTAGAATAAATGGATATATGCATGACAGCCAGAGAAATAAAAATATTGCAGTAATGTTTGGATTTATATTGTTTATAATGATAGCCTTTATGATATCTATGTCCATAATCAACAATATTGACAGGGAAAGTCCTACAATTGGAGCTCTTTATGCATTGGGATATGTAAAAAAAGAGCTTTTAAGACATTTTATGATTCTTCCCATAATTATAGTTTCAGTAGGAGCTATTGCAGGTACATGCATAGGGTTTATAATAGAAGCCTCTTTTTCGCAGACTATAACAACATACTATAGTCTTCCCATTATAAGGAGAGTGTATCCTCCCTATCTATTTTTCATAGGTATAGTAGTTCCAATTCTAATAGTAATTATAGTTAATTACAAAACTTTATCGGAAAGGTTGAAAAGTTCACCTCTTCAACTGCTGAGGAGAGAAAAAAAACAAAACAAACTAAACACAATTAAAATTAAAAAATTCAAGTTCATAACAAAATTTAGATTAAGAGAATTTTTAAGAGAAATAAAAGGTAATATAATTTTATTTTGTGGAATGTCCATAGCTACTTTTCTGCTTGTATTTGGCATTGGAATTAATACTGGCATTTCTACATATATAAAGGACATTGAAAATGAATCAAAGTTTGAATACATGTATATACTAAAACTTCCTATTGAAATCACAGAAAATGAAAGGACTGAAAAAATTACACTTAAGAATCTGTCAATATATTATAAAGTCTTATCACAGGATATGGATATTGTGCTTCAAGGAATAAAGGAAGATACCAATTTTTATGATTTTAAAATAAAAGATGATGATCCGGGGCTATACATATCTGAAAGCGTAGGTAAAAAATTTGGACTGCAAGTGGGAGATTCTATAAATTTAAAGGATACTACAGAGACAAAAATATATAATCTAAAAGTCAAGGGAACTGTTAAATATTCTTCTGGTCTATATGTATTTATGAATCAAAAACAATTAAATTCTTTAATAAATGAATCAGAGAATTATTTTAATGGTTATATATCAAAGGATAAACTTAACATTAATGAAGATTATGTATACTGGCTTACAACAAATAAAAATGTTATAAAATCAGCTAAAAGCATGACTTCAATAATGTTACCTATGATTGTAATAATTATAGCAATTTCAACCATGCTTTTTGTTATAAGTTTATATTTGCTGTTAAAGCTTATGATTGATAAAAGTACCCTAAGTATATCTCTGGTTAAAATTTTTGGATTCAATAAAAAGGAAATTGATAAATTGTATTTAAGTACTTCCCTTTACACAGTTATATTTACTTCAATAATAGCCATTCCTTTAAGTTATATTGCTTTAAAAGCTATTTATCCCAGTCTAATAGCAAATATGCAGTCCTATCTTCAAATAGGGTTAACAATTAAGGACTATTGTTTTATAGCTGCAGTTATATTAGGTTCCTACTTTACAAGTATTACTTTACTAAAAAAATATATAAATAAAATATCCCTAAGTGAAGCTTTAATGAATAGAGATTAGAAGAAGTTATTTAAGAGTCGGGCTATATGGAGGCCTTGATGTAGATTATTAGTTAAAGGAGATTTTATATGGTATACAATAGTTTGCTGGAAGTAATTGAGTCGGCAAAAAAAAGTCCTAATGGAATTACTTTTGTATCTGGGAAAAACAAGGAAAAGCATTTGAATTATGATGAACTGTTTTTAGAGGCTTGTAAAATTCTTGGAGTACTTCAATTGGATGGAATTAAACCTGGGTTTGAATTGGTTTTTCAGATTGAGGATGACGAAAAATTTATATCTGTATTTTGGGCATGCATACTGGGGAAAATTATTCCAGTACCTATTACTGTTGCAAATAAAGATGAATATAGACTTAAATTATTAAAGGTATGGAAAATATTAAATAATCCCTTTCTTATTACAGATAAAAAGATTTTTTTATCAATAGAAAAGTATCTTTTCAAAAATCACAGCACTGAAGAGTATGAAGCAATTAAACACAATACTATTTTTTTAGAGGAAATAAAAGAAAATGAACGCAGCGGCCAATTAATGCAATCCTCTTTGGATGATATAGCTTTTATTCAATTTTCATCAGGCTCTACGGGAGATCCAAAAGGGGTGGTGCTAACTCATAAAAATTTATTGACCAATATTAATGCCATAATAAACTGTGCAAAACTTACAGATGGGGACAGGGCACTGAGCTGGATGCCTCTAACTCATGATATGGGATTGATAGGATTTCATCTGACCACTACAATGTTAAAAATAAACCAATATATAATACCTACAACTTTATTCATCAGAAGACCCAATCTTTGGATGCATAAAGTCAACCAGCATAGAATTTCATTAACCTCATCTCCTAATTTTGGATACAAATATTTCTTATCTCACTTTAAACCTGAATCTGCTGAAGAATGGGACTTATCCTGTATTCGTCTAATATTCAATGGAGCGGAGCCTATTTCTATAGATCTTTGTGAGGAATTTTTAAATAAAATGGAATGTTATAAGTTAAATAAAAAATCAATATTTAATGTATATGGTCTGGCAGAGGCAAGCCTTGCAGTAACATTTCCTTCTGTTAATGAAGAAATGGCAAGTGTACATGTTTTAAGAGGCAGTTTATCTGTTGGAGATAAGGTAATTGAAGGTAAGGGCAATGGCAGTATAAGACTTGCAGATTTGGGAAGTCCGGTAACAGATTGCAGTGTAAGAATTTGTAATGATAATAATGAAATTCTGCCTGATAAAACTCTGGGCAATATTCAAATAAGGGGTGATAATGTAACAGAAAGGTATTATAACAATGAAGAAGCCACCTCTAAACTTATTTTAAAAGATGGTTGGCTGGATACAGGTGATTTGGGGTTCATAGAGAACAACCGTCTAATTGTTACTGGCAGAGCTAAAGATATTATTTTTGTTAATGGACAGAATTATTATCCCCATGATATAGAAAAGGCATCTGAAGGAGTAGAGGGAATTGAACTTGGTAAAATTGCCCTATGTGGCGTTTTCGATAATAGGTTTCAAAGAGATGTTATACTGGCATTTATAATGTTTAAAAAGAAAATTGAAGAATTTATGCCATTAGCTTTAGAACTTAAAAGGTATATAAGTTATAATCGGGGAGTAAATTTGGATTTTATCATACCGGTAAAACATATTCCCAAAACTACCAGTGGAAAAATTCAAAGATACAAGTTGGGTGAGATGTATCTTCAAGGAGAATATAATGATGTTTTAAAAGAAATGGAATATCTTAAGGAAAGACTATGTAAAGACAAAATATATGAAAATCCCATCACAGAAATAGAAAAAACTTTAGTAAGTGTTTGTGGGGAATTTTTACCAGTAAGTTCCATAAATATAAATGATAATTTTTTCGATATAGGAGCCAGTTCAATTATATTAAATCAAATAACTCATAGATTAGAGAGTATATATCCCGAAAAGATCTCAGTTATGGACTTATTTGCATATCCCACTATTGCAAAGCTTGCAGCTTTTCTAGAAAAAGGACAAGCTATAACTTTACCTATACTTAAAATTCCAGAGGAGTTTATTAATAAACGTAGAGATATTATATCTGCGCCGGTGATGTTTCAATTCAAGTTATACCAAGAGCAGTATAAAAGTGTACAGGGTTTATGCCGTAATAAAAATATTAGTGTAGAGGATTTTATGACATCATTGTATATTTTTATGCTTTCTAGGGTTTCAAAAGAGCCTGTGGTTTCAATTCAACTTATGATCCATAAAGAAGATATGGTTTATTCGGGCAGTTACAATATCTCAAAAATGAAAGAATTTTCCCATTTATCTCCAGATAAAATATCAGAAGGAGGCTTTTGGTATTCTATAAATGATGTAGACCAGGTGAGACTTGAAAGAGATAAATCATCATATGCCATATTGCTATACAATAGAGAATTTATGAGCTGCAATGTAGAGCTGCTTAATGTTTATGACATTCTTATGGAAATGAATACAAAAGATGATGAGATAGAATTTTTCTGTGAGTACAATAATTTAAAATTAAGTGCACATGGAATAAGCAAAATGATGAATGATTATGCAAATAGTATTTTAAGCAATATATGAGAGGTGTAAAATGAGTAAATTAGCATTTTTATTTCCAGGACAGGGTTCACAATATGTAGGCATGGGAAAAGCCATGTATGATAGATACCCTTTGGTAAAGCAAATTTTTCAAGAAGCTGAATATACTTTGGAATATAATGTGGCTAAAATGTGTTTTCAGGGAGATATTGAAGAATTAAGTAAAACTGAAATTACTCAACCGGCAATATTAACTGTAAGTTATGCAGCTTTTCAAGTATATATGAAAGAAATAGGTATCAATCCTGAGTTTTGTGCAGGACACAGTTTGGGGGAATATTCCGCATTAACTTGCAGTGGAGTGCTGAAGTTTTCTGATGCACTTGAAATAGTGAGCTTGAGAGGAAAGTTGATGCAGGAAGCAGCTGCCATAAGCGGGGGAATGATGGCTGTGGTACATGGAATGGAAGTAGAGCATATTAGGACAATATGTAAGTCAATATATGAAAGAAAAAATAGTTTAATATGTATTGCATGCTATAATTGCCCGAAACAGGTAGCAGTGTCCCTGCAGGATAATATGTTTGAAATTTTTAAAGTTGAAATAGAAAATTTAGGGGGAAAAGTAATACCTATAAAAGTTAGTGTTCCTTCTCATAGTGATATCATGTATGGTGCTGCCTATAAATTAAAAGAGGCATTAAAAGAATATAAATACAATAATTTTAAATGGCCTGTAATATCAAATGTAACTGGAAAACCTTATATGAAGACAGAGGATATTGTATATAATTTAACAGCACAAATGACTAATCCTGTAATGTGGCAGCAATCAATAAATTACATAAAGGATCAATCCATTCATATTTGTGTGGATATGGGCCCTGGAACTGTTTTAAAAAATTTAACCAGACAGATAACAAGTGATATAACTGTACATTCATTTGAATCCATAGAAAACTTTGAAATTTTAAGAAAAGATTTTTTATTGAATATTTATAATGAAGAAAAAAGTACTGCTCTGAAGTTAATTGACAGGTGTCTAGCTGCTGCCATCTGTACTGAAAATAATAATTGGAACGGCACTGAATATTATAAGGGAGTAATTATACCCTACAGACAAATTAAAAAGATGAGAGAAGATATTGAAAAATCAGCATGTAAATCTAATTTGGAGAAAGTAGAGGAAGCTTTAGATATGTTGAAAATGGTATTTGATACAAAAAAAGTGCCTATGGAAGAGAGAAAAGAAAGACTGAATGAAATTTTAAATGAAATAAATATGAAACAAATATCTTCTTATGTAATAAAATCATAAGAATAGTAGTTAAAATTGGAGGTTTTATTATAAATGGAACACAATTCATTATCTGTGGAAAGTTTCAATGGAATAGAATCATATAGCAGTGAATTTATAGGAATTACTTCAACTAAAGATATTGCAATAATAGGTATGGCGGCAACATTTCCGAAAGCTGAGGATTTGAATGAATTTTGGAGTAATCTAGTTGATGGAAAAGATTGTATAGGTAATTTCCCTGAAAAAAGAAAAGAAGATATTGACAAATATCTCAATTACATTGGAATGTCAAAAGATAAAATAAAATATTTACAAGCAGGATATTTAGATGAAATTGACAAATTTGACTGTAGGTTTTTTCGTTTAACACCTAAGGAAGCGAGCTTAATGAATCCCAGTCAAAGGCTGTTTCTTCAGACTGCATGGAAGACTATAGAAGATGCAGGATACGGGGGCAATAGGTTAGTTGGAAGTAATACTGGTGTGTTTGTAGGATACATAGGAGATTTTCAGGGAGACAAGTATGGAGATATGATTTCTAGAATTGATGAATCAAATAGTGCTATTTCTATAGTGGGAAATCTTTCCTCAATTATACCCAGCAGAATTTCTTACATGCTTGATTTAAAAGGACCAAGCATGCTGATTGATACTGCCTGCTCTTCTTCTCTAGTAGCTATTCACATGGCCTGCAAATCTATACAAAATGGAGAATGTGAATTAGCTCTTTCAGGAGGAGTAAAAGTTTATATTATGCCTCTTGAAAGTAGTGAAAAAATAGGGATAGAATCTTCAGATGGTAAGACTAGAGCTTTTGATGAAAATTCAGATGGTACAGGTATAGGAGAGGGAGTAGCTGCAGTACTTTTAAAACCATTAAACAAAGCTTTAAAAGATGGAGATAATATATATGCAATTATTAAAGGAAGTGCAGTTAACCAGGATGGAAAGTCAATTGGAATAACTGCACCAAATGTAAAAGCCCAGTCTAGTGTAATAATAAAAGCATGGAAGAATGCAGGGATAAATCCTGAGACCATTTCTTATATTGAAGCTCATGGAACCGGAACAAAGCTTGGAGACCCTATTGAAATTGATGGAATAAAAAAGGCATTTGAAAGATACACCCATAAAAAGCAATTTTGTGGAATAGGCTCTGTAAAATCTAACATAGGCCATCTATATGACTGTGCAGGAATTGCAAGTTTTATAAAAGTTGTATTGTCTATAAGGCACAGATATATTCCACCAAGCATAAATTTTTTTACCCCCAATAAAAGCATAAATTTTGAAGACAGTCCTCTTTATGTGAATGATAGATTAAAAAAGTGGAACATCAGGAGCGGCCCCCTCAGGGCAGGGGTAAGTTCATTTGGATTCAGTGGGACAAATTGTCATATTGTTTTAGAAGAAGCTCCTTTTGAAAATAATTTAGAAAAACCAGAAGTTAATTTTGAACATAATATTTTTGTGATATCTGCTAAAACAGAAAAAACTTTAAAGGAACTTATATTAAAATATAATACTTTTTTAAAGAATGCAAAGGACATAAATTTTAAGGATATTTGTTATACTGCCTCAACAGGCAGAAAGCATTATAATTTTAGGATAGCTGTTATTTCAAAAGATACTCTTGATTTAAGAGAAAAACTGGATTATTTGTGCTGCACTGATAGTTATGAATCCGTTAAATATAACAGTAATATTTTCTATGGCTGTAATATCTTAACTGGTGAAAGAGAAAAGATTAATATTAGTTTGGAAGATGTAATGAATAGATTTTTTCACCACAGTAAATCCATGGATGTGTTAAAAGAGATCTGCAGTATGTATGTTAAAGGAGCAGACTTTAAATGGAGCAGATTTTATAAAAATGAAAGGAGAAAAAAAATAAGCTTACCAACTTATTCCTTTCAAAAAGAGAGATGTTGGCTGGAAATACCTGATGGTATTGAAAAAAATGTTCACTTGGAAAATAAATTAGAGGATTATGAGGTGATTTTAAAAGGAAAGAAAGAAAACGAGAAATATTCTGATATTGAAATATTATTAGCTAGGATTTGGGGAAAAGAACTTGGCTTTAGAGAAATAGATATATTTGAGAGTTTTTATGAACTTGGGGGAGACTCCATAATGGCTGTAAAGATTGTAAATAGTTTAAATAAAAAAATAGGAAAACAAATTAATATTTCACAGGTATTAAAATATCAGACAATATATGATTTTGCCAGATATTTAACTCACAGTAAGTCTGATAATATTAAATGTTGTTATGAAATACCCAAGGCAGCAGAGATGGAGTATTATCCCTTATCTTCAGCACAGAAAAGGCTTTATATATTGAGTCAATTAAATCGCTCTGATATAAACTATAATATGCCTTTTGCAGTTGTTATCCATGGAAAAGTGGACACTAAGCGTTTTGACGATACATTTAAAGAATTGATTAAAATTCATGAGGCATTTAGGACATCCTTTCATATTGAAAATGAAGAGCCTGTTCAAAAAATAAGTTCAAATGTGGAATTTGAAGTGTATCATAAAAATTTGAATTTAGATAGTGTTGAAATGTTCATTGAAAATTTTGTGAGGCCCTTTGATCTAGATAAGGCTCCTTTATTGAGGGCAGCTCTTTTAAAAATCAATGAGGATAAATATGTGATGATTATTGATATGCATCATATAATTTCAGATGGAACATCTATGGGAATTTTACTTAAGCATTTTGCAGACTTATATAATGGGTTAAAAGTAAGTGAATCAAAGCTGTACTATAGAGATTTTGCAGTTTGGCAGAGACAATTCAGTAAATCTGAATATATGAAAAAGCAGGAAAAATACTGGAATAATTTATTTAAATCAGGAGTGCCGATTTTAAATATGCCTACAGATTATGAAAGACCTGAAATCCAGGGTTTTCAAGGGGATATACTTAAAGTTACTCTGGATGAAAAATTGACCTCTAGTATTTTGAATTTTTGTATGAAAGCTGAAAACACTTTGTTTATGGTTTTATTATCTGGCTATTATATTTTGTTATCAAAATATAGTGGACAGGAAGATATAGTTGTAGGTTCTCCGGTAGCTTGTAGGCCTAATTCAGATTTACAAAATATTGTGGGAATGTTTGTTAATATGCTTGCACTTAGAAATAATGCTTCTATGGACAAATCCTATAGGGAGTTCTTATATGAAGTAAAATATAATGTTTTAGAGGCTTTTGAAAATCAGGATTATCAATTTGACGATTTAGTGGACAGTATTCTTACCACTAGAGAAGCGGCTAGAAATCCTATATTTGATACAGTTTTTGCACTGCAAAATATGGATATTCCAGATATTAAGATAGATGGACTTAAATTAACACCTTTTGATGAAAATAAAAAGTGTAAATTTGATATTACTTTTGAAGCAATAGAAAGGGAGGATGTTATAAATTTAAATGTACAATATTGTGTGAAACTTTTTAAGAGGGATACTATGGAAAGATTCGTAAGAGACTACATTAATATATTAAAAACTGTGGTTAAAAATCCAGATATAAAATTAAAACAAATTGATATAGAATATAATCTTAAATTGCTTGAAGAAGCTTCTTTAGATGAAGTGGAATTTGATTTTTAGACAAATTGTAAATGAAATATTTTAGGGGTGATAAAAATGGCTGTGGGCAAATATTCAAAGAATATTTTAATATCTAGTGGAAAGTTTGAAGATGAAAAAAATTACTGGATTAAAAGGCTGGAGGGAGATGTAGAAATGAGTGGATTTTTAACAACTTCCACAAGGCCTAGATTGAGCCAGTATTTAAAGACAAGCTTTCATGCTGAAATTAAGGGGAATACTTTTAATCGCTTATTATCAATTAGTAAGAATTCTCAGCATGCATTATTTATGATACTGCTCTCAGGGGTGGAATTTTTGCTTAGCACATATACAGGCAGTGAAGATATTATAGTTGGAATGCCGATTTTCAGACAAAAAGAAAAAGGTGAATATATTAATAATATATTGGCTATAAGAACCTATATACATGGTCATATGAGTTTTAAGGATTTTTTGGGAATTGTAAAGAAAACCGTCATAGAAGCAGATAAAAATCAAAATTTTCCCCTAGATAAAATTGCAGATATTTTAAATATTAAAAATGACGAGTATACACCATTATTTAAAACCATTGTGTTACTGGAAAATATTCAAGATAAAAGTAATATAGAATATATAAAGTCAGATATGATTTTTTCATTTAATCTTCTTAAACAGTCCATCCTTCTCAATATTGAATATAATTCGGTATTATTTTCCAAAAAAATTATTGAAAGCATAGGAAATAACTTAATTAACTATTATACTTTTGTGGTGGATAATACCAGTGCAAAGCTTATGGATATTGAAGTTTCCAGTGAAGATGAAAAAAGGTGCCTATTGTGTGATTTTAATAATAATACACTGGAGTTTAATTCAAAGGATACTATAGTTGAAATGTTTCAGCAACAGGTAGAAAAATTTCCTCATAAAACTGCCCTGGTTCATGAAAATGAGAAAATTACTTATATGGAGCTAAATGAACGAGCTAATTCCATTGCCAATTATCTGGTGAATGACAGAAATATACATGCGGATGAATTTGTAGGCATTTTACTTGAGAATTCAATAAACCAGGTGATTTCAGTTATGGCAGTTTTAAAAGCCGGAGGGGCATATATTCCAATTGATGCAGATACTCCGGAAGAAAGAATAAAAAGTATTATAAATGATTCGGGTGCCAGAGTAATCATTTCCGGTAAAAAGCATATAAGAACCTTAAACAGACTTCAATGGGAGTGTGAAACTTTAAGTGCCTATATTTGTATTGATACAGATGATGTATACAATGAAGAGGAGAAAGAAAAAAATGGATTAATGGATAAAAAGCTCTGGGAATACGTAGGGAGTAGAGCTGAGGATGAAATCACAGGAGGAGGATGGACTAATAGTTATACCGGTGAAAATTTCACAAAGAAGGAAATGGATGAATATGGGGATAATGTTTTAAAAAAACTAATGCCTTTTTTAAAAAATGATACCAAAGTGCTTGAGATAGGCTGTGCCTCTGGAATTTCCATGTATAGAATAGCTCCTTTGGTAGGCTTATATTATGGTACAGACATGTCAAGTGAAATAATCAATAAAAATATAAAGCGAAATGAAGAAGAAAATATTACAAATATTAAATTAGATGTATTGATGGCACATGAAATTGATAAAATCCATCAGAAAGATTTTGATATTATAATCATAAATAGTGTTATTCAATGCTTTCATGGACATAATTATTTTAGAAAGGTTTTAAAAAAAGCTGTAGATCTCATTAATAAAGAGGGAAAGGTTTTTATAGGAGATATAATGGATCAGGATTTAAAATATGAATTGGTAAATTCACTGGAGGAATTTAAATATAAACATTTAAATGAGGATATTAAAGCCAAGACAGACTGGACTGAAGAACTGTTTTTATCAAGAAATTATTTTAGGGATTTAAAATATGAATTTGAAGAAATAAGTAAAGTTGTCTTTTCAGATAAGATAGGTACTATTGAAAATGAACTTACAAAGTACAGATTTGATGCCATTATATATATTGATAAGAGTTTACAGGGAAAGCAGTCTAAGACAGTACATAAATACAAATATCAACATGATCTTAATATTTTAAGCAAATTTAGCAGCAGTAATCCTTCTGTTAAAGTATTACCGGAAAATTTAGCTTATGTTATCTATACTTCGGGAACTACGGGGACACCTAAAGGGGTAATGATAGAGCATAAATCTCTGGTGAATTTATGTAACTGGCATAACAACTATTATGAAATAAGTGAATTGGATAACTCTACAAGGTATGCAGGATTTGGATTTGATGCATCTGTATGGGAATTGTTTCCTTATTTGGTCAAGGGAGCTGCAGTGTATATTATAAGCAGCAATTTAAGATTAGATATTATAAGACTTAATGAATATTTTGAAAATAATAATATCACAATAAGTTTTCTCCCTACACAGATCTGTGAGCAATTCATGGAAATTGAAAATAATTCTTTGAGGTTTTTATTAACAGGAGGTGACAAACTTAGATTTTTCAAACCTTGCAATTATACATTGGTCAATAATTATGGACCTACGGAAAATACAGTAGTAACAACCAGTGTTGTCGTAGATAAGGAACATTACAATATTCCAATAGGCAAACCTATTTCCAATATACAAATTTATATATTGGACAGATATAATAGAATTCAACCCATAGGTACACAGGGAGAAATATGTATATCCGGCAGAGGATTGGCAAGAGGTTATTTAAATAGAAAGAAACTTACTGAAGAAAAGTTTGTTAAAAATCCTTTTATGATAGGAGAAAGAATGTATAAAACAGGAGATCTTGCCAGATGGACATCAGATGGAAATATTGAATTTTTAGGGAGAATGGATCAACAGGTAAAGATAAGTGCTTATAGAATTGAATTGGCAGAAATAGAAAACAGGCTTTTAAAATATGAATTTATAAAAGATGTTGTAGTTATTGACAGGGAAGATTTTAATAAAAATAAATACCTGTGTGCTTACTATGTTTCAGATATGGAATTATATATAAATGATATAAAGTATTATTTGTCCGTGCAGCTGCCAGATTATATGATTCCAGCTTTTTTTATAAAAATAGATAAAATTCCTTTAACGATAAATGGGAAAGTAAACAGGAAAGTTCTACCTGAACCTGATCAGATTTCCTCTATGGACATAAAATACATTCCTCCGCGAAATGAAATGGAAAAAAGAATGGTGGAGGTATGGGAAGAGATACTGGGTATAGATAAAGTAGGAATTTTGGATAATTTTTTTGACTTGGGTGGAAATTCCCTAAAAGCTGTGAGGGTTATATCCAAAATGTCCATGGATTTTGAAATTGAAATAAATGATTTATTTCAATTTCAGACTATATCTAAACTATCAGAAAACATTTTATACAAGAAAGATAATCTAAAGAAAATTATCGAGGGAATTAAATCTTCTATTGGAGAGAAAAAAGAAGATAGAAATTATAGTCAATATGAGGATAAAATCTATCGATATAAAAAAAGTATCGAATCATATTGCGATTTATCTACCAGCTTTATTAGGAACAAGTATAAAAATATCCTGATAACAGGAAGTACCGGATACCTGGGTGTAAATTTACTTTATCAGCTGCTAAAAAATACTGATAGTATTATCTATTTATTGATAAGGTCTGGAAGTAAAAAAGATGGTGAAAAAAGAATCAGAGAAAAATTGAAATTTTATTTTGAGGAAGATATTTTTAAAAATTATAGGGATAAAATTAATGTATTATGTGGAGATCTGTTAGAGAAAAATTTTGCACTTGAAACTCAAGAATATAATTATTTGTTACAAAAAATAGACTGTATAGTTAATGCAGCTGCAAATGTTAAACACTATGGAAATTATGATGATTTTTATAATGTGAATGTAGAGGGTACTGAAAGATTAATTGAATTTGCACTTAAGGGCAATAAAAAGGATTTTCATCATGTTTCAACAGTAGGTGTGGCTAGCGGAAAAATACCTGGTGTAGATTATTATATTTATACTGAATATGACCATGATGTGGGACAAGAAGATAGCAACTATTATATACAGACAAAGTTTGAAGCGGAAAAAAAGTTGATAATGGCCAGAAGCAGAGGATTAATGTGTAATATTTATAGAGTAGGAAATCTTATTTGTAATTCCCAGACAGGAAAGTTCCAGGAAAATATGAACGATAATGGTTTTTATAAAATAATAAAGTCACTTATAAAATTAGGACAAGTTCCGGATATTGAATTAAAAAAACTTGATTTTTCTTTTATTGATTATGTAAGTAAAGCATTTATATTAATAATGAACGAAAAAAATTTGAAAGATGATATATTTCACATCTACAATAATAATTATATAAGTTTATTTGATTTACGTGAATTGTTAAAATACTGTGGTTTTAATCTGGAAGTTATGCCTTTTAATAAATTTTTGGATTTTTTATATAAGAATCATGAAAACAAAAACTTGACAAATTATGTTGAGAATATACTACTTCATTCCAGGGTATTAGAATCTACTAAAAATACTGATTTTGAAATAGTTTGTGAAAAGACCGTTTTAATTTTAAGGAACATGGGGTTTTATTGGCCTAAGGTTGATAATTTTTATATAAGAAATATGATAAATTATTGCAGAGAAGTAGACTTTATCTAGAATAAAAAATTATTTGATTACCAGCTGGAGGTGAAATAATGAAAGACTATGACGAGGTGCTTTTAAAAGGTGTATCCAGGCCAGAATATTATGAGGAAGTTACTATAAAGTCTAATTCTGTTCCCATTGTACTATCCATATGGAAGAGTAAAAAGGAAGACCCTTGCATAATTTTTTTTCCGGGAACAATGACTCACCCTTTATTCTATGAAGAATTTTTAAATTTACTTTCATTAAATGGTTTCAATGTTATTGGAGTGCATCTGGTGTGTCATGGAAAAAGTCCAAGAGTGAAAGAGTTGTATAGTTTTGATGAAATGCTTCAAAATGGAAAGGATGCTATTTCCTATGCAATTGGTAGATTTAATAATAAGATATTTATTATGGGTTCAAGTCAGGGGGGAATTTTAACTATAGCATTAGCGGGGCTTGATAACAGAATTAAAGCTGCTTTCCCTCATAATATTTTAATTCCAGCTCTTCCAGATTCAATTTGTGTAACAAGATTCCCAAATAGTTTTAAGCACATATATAATCTAATTATTATGACAATGAAAATGGGAAGAAAAGTAGTTCCAAGATTACAACTGCATGTTTCTTTTTATCTTGATGTAAAAAAGGTTACAAGAGATAAAGAAATATATGGCAAGCTAGAGCGTGATCCCATTGGGTTTATGAAATATCCGATTTATTTTTTAACTAGTCTGTTTTGTGCTGATTTAAAGCAGGTATATGATGGCAGTATAAAATGTCCTGTTGTAGTTTTAGTAGGAAAAAAAGATCCTTTATTTCCCTTTGAATATACTAAAAAGGTTTTTAAACTGATAAAAGCTCCCCATAAGGAAATGTTGATTTTTGATGAAGATAAACATCTTATTATGAATGAGTGCGTGGATAGAATTATAGATAAAATTGTATGTAAAGTTAAGGAATTTGTTTAGATTGTTTTAAAATTGTGCAATATTATAATGAAGATTTTAAATAACTATTATGATATTTATAAATATTTAAATTTTTCTTAAAATTATATAAATATAAAAGGAATTATTGAAAAAGAGAAGAATATAGTATATTAAGAAAGAGGTGAATGTTATTATGGGGAAAAAACATGTTGTAAAATCACAAATAATAAAGGATAAAAAAGATAAGATAGAGAAAATATTTAGTGATTTAGGTAAAAGTTTAAATTTGGAAGGATTCATAAAAACATTTAAGGAAAATTATCCGGAAGATTGGAACAGTATAGTAAAACGGTATAAGGAACATAAAAGATTATCCAAAAAGGGGAAAAAGTACCCTATGCCTGAACCAGATAAGTATCTTGAAAATATTTACAACAATTATATCAGCACTATAAGTGATTCTTAGATTTAAATGTTCTAAAAACATTAAAAAGAATGTGTTCTTTTTAATGTTTTTATTATTTACATATGTATTAATCAATGCTGTACAAATCGACTTATTTCTTATATTATTATAATAACAAATAGAATAATTTAGAAAGCAATCTTTTAAATTATAGAAGGGAAAGATGAGTAATATGAGTTTTTTTAAGTTAAAAGATAAAGATAATTCTACCTCTAATTTTAATTCTCGTGATATTGAAATTCACTACCAACAAAAATATGAAAAGAAAAAAAATGATATAAATCGACAAACCTTTGAATTCTTAAATGAACTGCATAAAAAATTAGAAAATATAATAGAACAACATAATGCAGTAAATAGTGAACATGAAATTTTGGCTGAACTTACAGAGGATATAAAAAATCATATGAAAAGTATATCTTCCATAACAAATCAAACCAAAGAATCTACCAGCGAGTTGTATGAAGAAGGAAATAAGCTTCATAATATAACTGAAAGTATTATTGAAAAATCTATAAAAGGAAAAGAAGCAGTAGAATCTATTATGGGTATAATAACCTCACTAGAGGATGGAATAAAAGAAACATTTGACAGCATGAGTAAATTAGCGGACAGATTTAAGGAAGTAAATGATATAACCAACCTTATAAGTGGAATAGCCAATCAAACTAATTTGTTGGCTCTAAATGCAGCTATTGAAGCAGCTAGAGCTGGAGAAAGTGGAAGAGGATTTGCGGTTGTTGCAGAAGAGGTGAAAAAACTAGCTGAAATAACCGGCAACAGTACCAAAGATATATCCATGCTTATAAACACTATTAACGGAGAAACTAAAAATGTTTTGAAAGATGCCCAAAAAAACACGGATATGATTTCAAATGGAATTAAGGTTTCGGTAGAAGCCAAAGAGAAGATTGACGATACATTAAATTCCTTTGAAACTTTAGAGGATATAGTAAAGAATTTAACGGATACAATGTCCATGCAAATAGATAATGTAGGTGAAGTTATGGAAAAAATAGATACTATAGATACCATATTGAAAGATACAAATGATCAAATTACATTACATGTAGATGAAGCTTCGGTGGTGGATAAGTATTTAACAGAGAGTGTAAATGAGTTATATGAATACACAGAGAAAATCAAGCAATAATTCATATTGATAAAAACTATTTAAAATCCTATACTTAAAAAGTATAGGATTTTATCCTAAACGCATCAATTAGCTAATACTTCCGTATTCTTTAAAATGGAAGATAGGCAATGCTATGCGTTTGGATAAGTAATTCTTAGGTTCAGGTGGAAAAAAGCATTTCTCATAGGTAAACTCCACCTGAACCTAAGAATTACTTGATCAAAAAATTAATATTTTAGGAGATATTTAGAATGAATAAAACTGTTTTAATGGTAGATGATGAGGAAAGAATGAGACTTCTTATAGAAGCATATTTAAAAAGAGAGGGTTTGAAAGTGCTTTTAGCGGAAAATGGAGAGGAAGCACTTAGAAAATTTAAAGAAAATCATGTGGATTTAGTGGTACTTGATATAATGATGCCTTTGATGGATGGCTGGACTGTATGCAGGGAACTTAGAAAGATTTCAAATGTGCCTATAATTATGCTTACAGCCAGAGGGGAGGATGAAGATCAGCTTTTGGGGTTTCAACTTGGAACAGACAGCTATGTAACAAAGCCTGTAAGTCCCAAAATTTTAGTGGCTAAAATAAAAGCCCTTTTAAGACGGACTTATTATGATGAAATTAATCAGGTTAAAGACAATACCTATGACGGACTTTTTATAAATGAAGAGGGCCATGAAGTAAAAATAGATGGAGAAAATATATATCTTTCTCCAAAAGAATTTGAGTTTCTATGCTATTTAATTAAGAATAAGGATATAGTTTTAAGTAGGGAAAAAATTTTGGATGCCATATGGGGCATAGATTACTATGGAGATTTAAGAACAGTAGATACCCATGTAAAAAGACTGAGAGAAAAGTTAGGTGTTAAATCTTATTTAATAACAACTGTCAGGGGTGTAGGTTATAAATTTGAGGTAAAGAAGGAATGAAAATAAGGAGCATCATATATAAAAATAAACTTATAGAGAAAATAAGAAAAAATATAACATGGAAATTATTTATAGTTACTGCTTTGATATTTACTATATTTATAAGCAGTACCTTAACTTTTCAGTCTCTGTTCTTTGGTAAGTTTTATATAAACAAGAAGGAAAGAATAATAGAAAGTGAAGTTAAAAAGTTCAGAGCGCTTTATAATAATACAGAAAATGATAATGAAGTAACAGAGCTTATAAGGAAATTTGAAGATAGCAATAATGCTAAAATAGTTATAATGGATAGTGAAGGAAAAATAAATTTTATAACAAAATTAGATGATAGGGGATATGATGAAGAAAGAATAAAAATCATACAGAATATCATAGTTACATGGATAAGAGATTCAAACTTACTAGATGAAATAAAAAGATATAATAAATCTATAACATTTATTACAGAAAAGAAAATCAATGGAACAAAAAATATAATAACCGTAGTTCCCGATAATAATAGACAGGAAATACTATTTGCAGTAACTTCTCTTCAGCCGGTAGATGAAGCTTCTTCTGTAATAAAAGAATTCTATATTTATTTTTATATGGGCGCAATAGTGCTTATTTTAATATCATCTTTAATATATACAAATACAGTTTCAAAGCCTTTGGTTAAATTAAATGATACTGCAAAAAAGATGGCTTTAATGGATTTTTCTAAAAAATGCACTGTAAAAAGCAGAGATGAGATAGGGAATCTGGCAGATACATTGAATTTTTTAGCTTATAATCTGGATAAGGCATTGACCTCTCTTAAAGAGGCTAATGTGAAACTAGAAAAAGATATAGAAAAAGAAAGAGAAATAGAAAGAATCAGGAAAGAATTTATAGCCTCTGCCTCTCATGAACTCAAGACCCCTATAAATTTAATAGGAGGTTATGCAGAGGGTTTGAAAGATAATATATTTGAATCTAGTGAAAAGGATCATTATATTGATATTATAATAGATGAAAGTAATAAGATGGCAAATTTGGTGGCAGATATGTTAAATCTTTCTCATTTAGAATCCGGTGTTTTAAAACTTAATAAAGAAGAATTTTTTATGGATGAATTTATAATGTATTCATTGAAAAAATTTTCTAAGGTTATAAAAGATAAAAATATAACTATAAATTTTAATATGATACCTAAAATCAGAGTATATGCAGACTGGGATAAGATGGAACAAGTTATAGATAATTTCACAACTAATGCCATAAAAAATACAGAAGAAGGGGGATATATAAATTTTGTTATAGAAGATAAGGAAAAAGATAAGATTATTGTATCCATAGAAAATACAGGAGAAAATATACCAGAAGGGGAATTGAATAATTTATGGAACAGTTTTTATAAAGTGGATAAATCTAGAAATAGAGAATTGGGGGGAACAGGTATAGGGCTTTCCATAGTAAAAAATATACTGATGCTTCATGATTTTCAGTATGGTGTAGAAAATACAGATACAGGTGTAAGATTTTATTTTATAATGGATAAAATATAATTATATATAGATTTGTTTAGAATATATTATAGAATTATTAACAATTTATTAATAAACTTGACATGTTAATGTCATGTAAGTATTGTAAAATCTTTTTTAAGTTTTAAAATAGTTCTATAGAAAGAGGAAGAAAAATGAATCTTGAATATATAAAAAATAATAAGTTATTTAAGGTATTGTTAAATTTCTTAAATAATAATATAGATATAATTTTATTTTTTACATTAATCTGTATAAAAGTCATGTCATATGCTAGAAATATATCCTCTAGCTATCTGAGTGGGCTTGTATTTTTCCCCATAGCAGCTTCAGCATTGATACTGGTCAGCTTTTCTCTTATCTTTAAGAAAAAAAGCAGAGTTACTTTTTTATATATAGCAGATGTGGTGGTAAGTTTAATACTTATAGCGGATTTGATGTATTATAGATATTTTAAAGATATTACTACACTAGCAGCAGTAAAAAATGCTAAATTACTTCAAGGAGTATCTGATAGTGTAGGAAGTGTGGCAAATATTAAAGATTTATACTACCTACTGGATATATTCATTTTATTACCTGCAGTTAGGTTCTATAAAAGAAGAATAAAAAACATAAAGCCTATATCAAAAAGATTAGTAAGTTTTTTGGCAATGTTCATTTTAGGTGCTAGTGTTAATGCTGCTATTTTTCGTTGGGTGTCTAAAGTGCAGCCTACATTATTAACGGCTATGAGTAATAGAATATATCTTACTACTATGATAGGAAATATAAATTTTCACATGGTGGATTCATATAACTATATAAGTACCAGCGTTAAGAATTCTAAAAAATTATCTGAGGATAGAGAAAATGAAATTAAAAACTTTTTAGAAAATAATAATAAGAGTACGGGAGAAATTAATTTAAAAGGAGAAGCAGAGGGGAAAAATTTAATAGTAATTCAGGTTGAAGCACTGCAGAATTTTGTAATAAACCAAAAAGTGAATGGACAGGAGATAACCCCCAATCTGAATAGATGGGTAAATAAATGCATGTATTTTGATAATTATTTTTATCAGGTTGCAGGGGGAAATACATCCGATGCGGAATTTATGTCAAATAATTCACTTTATCCTGCACAATCAGGTTCTGCCTACTATACTTATAGTGGAAATAAATATGATTCTCTGGCAAGTGCCCTAAAAGATAAAAATTATTATACGGCAGCCATGCATGGAAATAGTGAAGGATTCTGGAATAGAAATGTTATGTATAAGGCACAAAATTTTGATGACTTTTTTGGAGAACATAGTTTTAATATAGATGAAAAAATAGGATTGGGACTTAGTGACAAATCATTTTTAAATCAATCTCTAGAGAAGTTAAAGAGTTTTAAAGAACCTTATTATGGATTCTTAGTTACTTTGACCAGCCATTTTCCATATGAGGCTGTAGATAAGTATGGAGAATTTGATGTAGGAGAGTATGAAGGAACCTTTATAGGAAAATATCTGAAGGCAATACATTACACAGATGCCCAGTTGGGAGAATTTTTAGATGCTCTTGAACAGCAGGGAATAATGGATAACTCTGTAATAGCGTTATATGGTGATCATTTTGCTATTCCAAAGGACAATGCAGAAGAGCTTTTCAAGTTTGAAAATGAAGAGGAAAGTGATGATTTTACCTGGTTTAAATATCAGAAAGTACCTTTATTACTGCATTTTCCACAGGATGAATATGCAGGAGTAAATCATAAGTACAGCTGTCAGATGGATCTATATCCTACATTGGCTAATCTATACAATCTACCTCGAAATTATATGTTTGGAAAGGACATGCTCAATGGAGATGATGAAAAAGTTATTTTTAGAAATGGCTCTTTTATAGATGGGAAAAACTTATATGTATCCTGGACTAATACATATTATAGTTTGGAGTCAGGAGAAAAGATAAATGAAACGGAAGAATTGAAAGAAGAAAAAAATCAATACACCAAAGAATTACAGTATTGTGATGATTTGCTAAATCACAACTTAATAAAGACCTTCACAGAGAAAAAGTGAATAAAAATTAGAAAATAGAGATGGAGTGTGTGCGTTCTGTCTCTATTTTCATTAAATCAATAATATAACTAACTTTTAAGCATAGTATTTATGTAGGAGAATTTTGTTTTGAAAGGAAAAATTCAACTATGATACTAAAAAGTATATTCCAGCTTATAGTTATTATATTTATAGTTATTATACCTGTTAGCTTAATCGTATTGATATTAACGGATTTCAATGAATTTAAAAAAAAACTGCAGAATATTCACAAAAAAAAGTGAAAATATTAATAATTGTTAAGAGGTATTTCATACCTCTTTTAAGGATTTTGTGTTATAATATAAAATATAAATGATAACTGAAAAAGTGGCAGGTAATTTAACTTTTTCAAATAGAAAAGAGAGGAAATAATATGGACTTTGTAGGTAAAAATTTTGCTGTGGTTTGGAAAATAATATTGGCTTTAATAATAGTGGTTGTATTTATAAGAATAGTACCTTTATTAGCAGTGGCAGGAGTTTTACTGTTCTTGATTTTAAAAGTAAAAAGATATTTTAAAGACAAAAAAAATTATGTATTTAAAAGCCAAGATAAACAGAACATAAAGAAGGATAAAGAGGAACCCTTTGATTTTTCTCATAAAAAAATTATAGATGTAGATTATTACGAAGTTAAAAAATCAAGTAAATCTTAAAAGAACTTAGAATTTTGATACTCTGCTGCAATTCTTCTAAGGTTTAGATAGAGTTTGATTGTAAATAAGGATTTTCTCTATTTGAACTTTAGAAGAACTTATTCACAGGGATACGGTGGCTGTAACCTTTAAGCAAATTAAAAATTTAAGTTCTTTTATATTTTAAATTTTATTATCAATACTGATATATCAGTATTGATAATAACTAAAAAAATGATATAATTATGTATATTTTAAAATATAGACACTAAATATGTTTTAATATATTGAAAAATAGGAGGAATAATAATTGGAAAAAATTGCATTGATAACAGACAGCACCAGTGATTTGCCTGATAATATTGTAAAAAAATACAATATAAAAATGCTTCATTACAGAATAATATATAAAAATAGAGAGTTTATAGATAAAATAGATATAACCCCAGAATACGTGTATAATAATTTACATAGGGAGATACCTACATCTTCAATACCTTCTATGGATGAAATGGAGAAGGTATTTAAAGAATTGGAGGAGAAAGGATATACCCATGCCATAGCTGTAACGCTTTCTGCTGGATTAACAGGGATTTATAATGGAATAAGAGTGGTTAGCGAAAACCATCCTGAAATAAAAACTTACATATTTGATTCTAAGTCCATTTCTATGGGAGAAGGAGTAATAATAGAAGAGTGTGGAAAACTTATAGAAAAAGGTGCCAGTTTTAGTGAAATAGTTGATAAAATACCTGATATAAGAAAAAGATTAAATTTATTTTTTGTAGTGGATACCTTGGAATATCTCAAAAAAGGCGGCAGAATAGGTAAAGTGGCAGGAACTATTGCAGAACTTTTAAATATAAAACCTATAGTATCTATTGATATAAATGACGGTAAATATTATACTTATGATAAGGTAAGGGGAAGAAAGAAGTCTCTAAATAAAATGATTGAGATTGGAGAAAATATCCTCAAAACTAAAAAATGCAGATTATGTGTTGTGCATGGATGTGCTTTAGAAGATTCACAGAAAATGTTTCAGGAATTAAAGAAACATCCAAATATAGTTTCTTCAGTTTTTGGAGGGGCTTTAAGTCCTGTATCCGGTGTGCACAGCGGGCCGGGACTGGTGGGATTAATATTGTTTGAGGAAGAATAATTTTTATGGGTAAATTTAATTTTAAAAGAGAGACAGAGGAAAAAGAGAAGCTTTTATATGAGGAGTATAAGAAAAAACTTTTGGAGTTGAAAAAAATAAAAAAAGAACAGGATGCTGTAGGTCAGGTTTTTACAAAAGGTCTTCTCCCTATATATGTACTTTATATTTTAAATATTAATGCTACCAATGGAAATGATATATCTCACAAAATAGGAGAGAGGACTGGAGGCAGATGGATTCCAAGCACTGGAGGGATTTATCCCCTTTTAAAAAAACTAGAAAAAGATAAACTGATTGAAGGGAACTGGGATCACTCTAAAAATAAAATGCAGAAAATATATAAAATAACAGACCTTGGAATCTGTGAATTTAAAAAAAGAAAAAATCTTTTAAAAAATAAAATTGAAGAATCATTGGAGGTGTTTAAAATAGTATATAGTGATCTGTATAATGAAGGTGATGAAAATCTATAAGGATCTATTGTAAAATACAGGTTGTTTTACCACAGATCCTTATATTGTTAAAGTTTAAAAGTGTTGATCCTTAAATTCTTTCAGAGAGTAGGATACAGGTTTGTTTATAGTATATAATCCATATAAGAGAACTATTATGGCGGCACTGAAAGATATTATATTTATCATCATAGGAGAAGTAAAGTTATGTAGAAGGTTGTCCTCAAGAAGCATCTTGAAGGATGTATGGGCAAGTATTGCACCACCTATATATATGGTTATAGGATGTTTATTCATAATTTTTGCTACGTATTGACTTCCGAAAAATATAATGGGAATATTTAGTGCAAGACCAAATATTATAAGACCTATGTGCCCTTGGGCTGTACCTGCAATGGCGAGTACATTGTCTAAACTCATGGCTGCATCTGCTAAAACTATACTAGATACTGCGCTCCAATATTTGTTTGATGTATTTACAGCTGCTTCTTCCAATTTTGGTGGTTCTGGTTTTATAAAGTTCCATGTGATTTTTATAAGCAGTATTCCTCCAATTAGTTTTATTGGAAGCCATTTTATAAGAAGTATATAAGTAATTAGACAAGCAAATACTATTCTTAAAAAAATTGCAGCAAATACTCCTATAATTGATGCAGACTTAGCGTGTTTTTTTGGTAAATCTCTAGTGGCTAGGGCTATAACACCTATGTTATCACCACTTAAAACTATATCTAGTAAAGTGATTTGAAGGGCCCCTATTAGAAAAACTGTTAAATTATCCATATTGGTTACTCCTTTTATATATGATAAAGATTTCTATAAGACATAAATCAGGTTATAGAAGAACTTATTTATGACATCTATTGTACCATATAAATTTTATAATATAAATACTTTAATCATATAATATGGTTTTTATAGCTATATTATTTATATTAAAAAAATTATCTATTTAGAATGTTAAATTAGGGAATAATCCAATGTTAAACGTTGAAGATTCTGACTTTTTTATTTTATTTAATTTGCAGATGTGTTAAAATTAAATTTAAATGAGTAGTTATATAAAATTCAAAAACTTACGAATGGGAGGGAATTTATATGGAGGAATGTGTAAATTTATTTAGAATTAAGGTTAATGACAAATGGGGATATATTAATGAACTTGGCAAAATTATTATACCGCCTGTATTTCAATATGCATGGGATTTTAACGAAGGTTTGGCTTCGGTTCAGATGGATAGCAAATGGGGATATATTAATGCAAAAGGAGATAGGGTAATAGATTATATCTATGATGAAGCATGGAATTTTTGCGAAGGATTTGCATCTATAAGAATAAATGATAGATGGGGGATTATAGATAGACAAGGAAATGTAGTAGTACAGCCAATATTTAGGTTTATTGATGAATTTTCTAATGGATTGGCACTTGTTATGAAAAATAAAAAGTACGGATTCATGGATCAAAGAGGAAATTGTGTTATAGAACCTATTTATGAAAACGCTTTTGGCTTCTCGGAGGGAATTGCCAGAGTAAATGAAGGAGATTATTGGGAATATATCGATACCAAGGGTAAGGTGGTTTTAAAATGTGATTTTGATTGTGTTTTTGATTTTCATGAAAATCTAGCTCAAATTATGTCGAATTTCAAATATGGATTTATGGATAAATCAGGAGAACTATTAATAGAGCCTAAATATGATATTGCAGATGGCTTTTCGGAAGGACTAGCTAATGTAAGAATAGACGCAAAGTGGGGATATATAGATAAAGAAGATAAGGTTATTATAAAACCTAATTTTGATGATGCACTTAATTTTAAAGAAGAAAGAGCTTTTGTAAAAGTAGAAGATAGTTGGGGATGTATTGATAAATCAGGTAACTTTATAGTCAAACCTGAATTTGAACACATAAATAATTTTTCTAACGGGCTTGCTATGGTAATATGTGATGATAAATATATTTATATTAATAGAAAAGGTGAAAGAGTGTGGGAAGAAGAGTAAATTCATTATAGTAATCCTTTACTTAAGTTAGAGTTATTTCATTACTAATAATTTTTAGATTATTAAATTGATGAAAATTGACAAGTATCTCTTGCAAAAGTATAATGAAATCGAAAATAAAAGTGCTTAATGTTTAAGTGGAGGCATATTATGGGGATAATGATTAAAAAAACGGAAGACATGGATTTTATAGGAGATAATGATTTGTTAAGAAAAATATTGATAGAGCTGCAGTGGGATACAAACTCAGGTAATAAGGATATTGATTTAGATATAGCAGCTTTTTGCCTTGGGAAAGGTGGAAAAGTTCATAAGGATTCGGATTTTGTATTTTATAACAATTTAAAACATCCTTCGGGAGCTGTTGAACATTTAGGGGATAATCTTTTAGGAGATGGAAAAGGTGAACAAATAATTGTAGATTTAGCTTATGTACCCTCTGACATTTGTAATATAACTTTTGCAGCTGCAATATATAGGGCAGGAGTTAAGAATCAAAAATTTGGACAAGGCATTAGTTGTTATATTAGAATAGTTAACGCAAATAATAATCAAGAATTATTAAAATATGATTTAAGTGAAAAATTTTCTGATGAAACTGCTGTGGTTATAGGAGAATTATATAAATATATTAGAACATGGAAATTTGGAGAAATAAATAAGGGGGTTAAAGGTGGGTTAGCTGTATTATGCGAAGAATTTGGGGTAAATTATACTCAAAGTAATGACTAGTTAAATGCTTGTTTTACAGTATACAGTATAGTGTTAAACAAGCCTCCTTGTTATAGTTAAACTTTAAATGGAGTCTGTTTCTACGTCTAAAAAAATATTCAAAGCATTTTTGACTTGTTGTCTGTTTTCAAATATCTGAATTTACCAGGATATATTTGATATTATTCAACAAATGTAAATGTGCTTTTTTTATTTATGTGTGTATTAAAAAATCGGTTTACAATAAACTTAAAAATAAAAAGTTTTGGAAAAGTGAATAATATAATGGTAAAATTTAAACAGTGAAGGTAATTAGACTAATATTGAATTTTCATATGAGAAACAATTTGAAAGGGTGAATTTATGTGTCAGTAGTTGTAGGTATAGATTTAGGAACTACAAATTCAGTGGTTTCATATTTGAAAAGGGGAAGAGCGGAAGTAATACCTATTGATGGAAAGAATATTTTTCCTTCTGTTTTATCTATAAGAGATGGAGAAATTATTGTAGGAAGTCAAGCTAAGGCCAGAATGATGTTGTCTCCAGAGACCTCTGTATGTTCCACTAAAAGGGATATGGGAAAAGATATCGCCTATGATCTTGGAACAGAAATGTTTACACCAGAAGATGTAGCTTATTATATATTGAAAACAATAAAAGAAAAAGCAGGCAGCATATTAGAAGAGAAAATAGATCAGGCAGTAATAACTGTACCTGCATACTTTACTTCAGAACAAAGGGAAGCTACCAAAAGAGCAGCGGAAAGGGCTGGACTTAATGTACTAAGACTTATGCCAGAACCCACAGCGGCTGCTCTAGACTATGGTATTGATCAGCAGAGAGACCAAATTATAATGGTGTACGATTTAGGTGGGGGAACATTTGATATTTCAATAATGAAAGTAGATAAAAATGAGTTTGAAGTATTGGCTGTCGATGGTAACTCAAGGCTTGGTGGAGATGATTTTGATGAATTAATCTGCAGCCGGATATATGATAAAATAAATGATGAGTTAGGGGAGGATATTACTTCAAAGAAAGATAAAAAATATATTTCTGCCCTTATGAAGATAAGAGAAAATGCAGAAAAAGCAAAGATGGATTTATCTGATTTGGAAGAAGTTGAAATAATAATTCCAAATTTAATAGATGACTATTCTTTTGAAATGACTTTGACAAGGGATGAATTCAACCAGCTTGTAGAACCCTTGATGGAGGAAACTATTGATAAAATTTATAATGTACTTAAACTAGCCAATCTTACTAGGGATGACATAGATAGAGTGCTCCTTGTAGGGGGTTCTACAAAAATGCCTATAGTGAAGGAAAAGGTGAGAGATTCAGTTAAAGATCCTTATGTAGCACCTAATGTGGATGAAGTGGTTTCAAGAGGTGCAGCTATAATGGCTGCAAGTTTGTGTGTACCCGAAACTTATGATATGGCACAGATAAATAATGAAGTTAATAGAACCAATGAAGTCAATAGAGTTAATGAAATTAATGGAGTCAATTTAGACAAAAAAATTATAGTAAAAGAAAAAGTGGTATTTACCTATGGAATAGATATGCTGGATGAAAATCGTAAATTATATTTTAGGCCTATAATTAAAAGAGGGTCTACACTGCCTGCCAAAGGAGCAGTGCTTGGATATACTTCAACACCTCTTCAAAAAAGTGTAGTTATAACAATTTATCGGGGAGAATCTAAATCTGTAAAAGAAAATCAGTATTTGGGAGAATTGGAACTTGACATAGTGAATGTTTCTGAGAAGAATGTACCGGTATGTGCTTTATTTGAAATAGATGAAAATATGATAATTACATTTACAAGTATTGAAATACCTATGACAGAGGAATATAGGGAACTCATGGACAGTTCAGGAAATGATGGTGGAAATATGGATGTGGATTTAATAAATAAATATTTACTTGAAGGCAAATTAAAGGGCAAAAAAATAAAAATTGATGCAAAAGCTCATTTGAAATAGGAGGGTAATTATGGGTATAGTGGAAACAAAGAGTTCGTATGTTTTAGGAATTGATTTAGGAACCTCTACTTCTATTGCGTCCGTATATACAAAAGGTAAAAGCAGAATTATTAAAATAGATGGCAAGGAGTATATACCTTCTGTAGTTTCATTTTTAGATAGTGAAACTATAATTGTGGGGTCACAGGCCAAGGGAAGGGCTATAATAGACTCAGAAAATACTATAGAATCTATAAAAAGGCATATGGGGGAAGATGGCTATACAGTTAAGATATTTGATGAGGAATATACCCCTCAGCAGATATCCGCAGAAATAATTCAAAAAATAGTGGAAGCTGCTATGAATTCGGAAGATTTTGATTCCATGGGAAAATTGAAATATGCAGTTATATGTGTACCAGCTAATTTTACAGATAATGCCAAAAGAGCAACTATGGAAGCTGCTGAAATTGCAGGTCTTGAGGTATTGTACCTACTGGAAGAACCTGTAGCAGCGGCTATAAGATATGGGTTTAATTCCTCGAAGGATCAAAACATTTTAGTATACGACTTAGGTGGTGGAACTTTTGATGTATGCATCTTAAAAGCTGAAACTCAAGAAGAGGGAAATGCCAACTATGAAATACTTGCAAAGGAAGGCATTAATAAACTAGGCGGAGATGATTTTGATCGAAAATTGATGGAACTTATTAATGAAAAATTCCAGGATGAATGTGGTATGGACCTTTTAGATACACAAAAAGATCAGGGAGTAAGCAGAAAAAAATTAAAAGAAGCCATGCAAAAACTAAAAGAAGCTGCAGAAATGACCAAGATAGAATTAAGCGAAGCAGATGCCTGCAATGTTATGATACCTAATATAATTCAAAATGAAAAAGGGGAATGGCTTAATGTAGATGTAGAAATTGAAAGGGAAGAATTTAACGATAGAATAGAGAATCTAATTTATAAAACTGAGGATACTGTAAAAAAAGCTTTAGAAAATGCAGGGCTTACTATTGACGATATAGATAAAATCATACTTGTTGGGGGGTCTACTCTTGTTCCTATAATAAAAGAAAAAATAAAGGAAATGTTCGGAGTTGAACCTTATTCTAATTTTAATCCTATAACCATAGTGGCAGAAGGGGCTGCTATTTTTGGAGCTACACTATCGGTTCCTTCAGATTGTATAGACAATTATGAGGAAAAACCAGAAGGAGATATAAATATAAACCAGATAGTTACTCATAATCTAGGTATTATGATTTCCGGTATGAGGTTTTCTAAGCTTATAGAAAAGGGAACGGAAATACCAGAGGAAGGGTCTGTTATAGAGGAAAAGGAGTATTCTACACAATTTGACAATCAAACGGAGCTTAATATAATCATATATCAATGTGATGAGGATATTGAATATATAAATGAGAAAAATGAGGATGATACTGACAAGGCTGTATGTATAGGTGAATTTAAATTAAAGAATATACCAAAAGCGGTTAAAGGAAAGGAAAAAATAACGGTTCAATTTGAAGTTAATGAAGAAAATATGATCAGGATAAAAGCAACTTGTGCAAGTAATAATGAGAGCAATGAAATAACACTTAAAGTAGACAGAATTTAAGGTGGTGAAATTTATTGGATAATGAAAAAGAAAATAATGTCTATGATGAAAAATCCAATGATTTTGAAAAAAACTATAGGGATTATAAAAAGCCCCTTGAAGAAGATTACATCCATATGAAAATTCTAAATGAGTTAGCTAAAAATTCACCTGAAAATGTAGAAAAAATACAAAAAGAACATACATTTGAAGAGAAAACTGAAAACATTGAAAAGTCAGAGGAAAAGGGAAATCAGATTATAGAAGAAGGTGAAGATAAAAAACAAGCTGAAATAGGAGAAAAAATAGATGAAACGGCAATTGATTCTTCAGGAGAACATAATATAACATTTCAGTTTTCTTCAGATAAAGTTGGGAAATATAAAGAGAAATTTAAAAACCAGCATGTATTATATGAAAATGTAATATTAGACTATAAAAAATGGATATCCAGAATCCAGGAACTTGTGGCGTATATTAAAAAAGGCTATGAAAATATTGAAAAAGAATCAGGAAAAAATGAATTGAATATAAAATTAGAAAAAATGATCCAGATAGATGAAGTAAGCTGCAATAAGCTTTTCAATGTGGATGGTTTTGAAAATTTAACAGAAGAACAAGTTAAAAGCTATATAAATGCTAACCGTAATATAATAGAAGATGGTATAAAAGAAAGGGATAGTCTTATTGAGATATATTTTGTTCTTGTAAATTCTTATATATTTCCTCTTATAGATAATTTCAATTTTAAATCATCTATAGGTACGGATATTGAAGAAAAAAAACAGAGAGAATTACAAAAAATTAAAAAGTATAAAGAACAGCTTCAAAGTGATGATATAGCCTATGAAAAGAGTTTATTGGAGTATAAAACATGGATTGTAAGGAATAAGGAATTAGTCGTATACCTTGAAAAAAATTGTATGGATATATCCCGTATTATAGAAGAATTCAATGCCAGTATAGAGCATAAAATTGATATGTTGGAGGAAAAAGACAAAGAACTTTTAACAAATAGAATAAAAGGTATAAATATGATAAATAAAATGTGCAGAAACATGTTGAATATGGGATTGAATAAAATGAAAAATATTCAGGAAAAAAGTTATGATAAGCTATTCTTTATAGAGGATTTTCAAAATTTAACAGAAGAGCAAATTACCAATATATTTAATTCAAATTATAATATCATAACTAGTATTAGAAATGAAAAGGATTCTATTGTGAGGTCATATTTTAAATTTATAAATTCCCAGCTGTTACCTATAATTGATGGGGTGGATTCCGGCATTCAATATTTGAATACAAACAATATAACAGCTTTGAAATATATAATATCAGACATATATGAGAATATGGATAAGGTATTAAAAGAGTTGCTGGAAAATATCAAGATAAGAGAGATAAAGACAAATAAAAGTGAGACCATAAATTTTAATTTACATCAGGCCATAGACATAGAATATACAAGAATACAGGAAATGGACGAAACTGTGGCAGAAGTTATTAGAAAAGGATATGAATACTTAGAAGATATATACAGTACCGGTATTAATTATATTGTAAGGCAAGTGCAAGTTATAGCTTATAAATTTAAGGCACCTGAAAATACTTCTGTATAATGTAGGAATTTAAAGATGTTTAAAAAGGAAGAGGTGTGAAAATTGACCTATGATGCTCAAAATTCACCTGTAATTGGAATAGACCTTGGAACTACATTCAGTTCCATTGCCAGATGGACTGGAGAAGAGGCGGAAACCTACAGTCCAAAGGGTGAAAGAATGATAAGATCCGTAGTTTATTATGATGAAAAAAACAGTAAATATATTTTTGGAAATACAGCATTTATGAGTGGTATATTAAATCCTGACAATGTAATTGTAGGAGTTAAAAGACTCATGGATGATAAAAATGCAAAAATAAAGCTTGGAAGTAAAATACATGATCCCATAGAGATATCTTCTATGATATTGAGAAATTTATATAACAATGTAAAATCCATGTTTCCCTCTGGAGTGTACGAAGCTTCAGGGGTAGTGGTTACAGTTCCCTATTATTTCAAAGCTCATCAGTTTCAGAATACTTCTGAAGCTGCTAAAGAGGCAGGGCTTAAATTACTGGGAATTATACAGGAGCCTATTGCAGCGGCACTGGCCTATGGATTTCATCATTCAAATAAACATTTAAATAGAGAGGAAAAACTTTTAATATTTGATCTTGGCGGGGGTACTTTTGACTTGACTATAATAAAAGTAAAAGAAGATGATGAGAATCTGTCTTTTGATGTTTTAGGCATAGGGGGAGATGACAGATTAGGTGGAATGGATTTTGACAGGGCTTTTATGGACTATGTAATTCATCGGGAGAAAATTGATTTTGGAAGTGTAAAAGATGAAAAGATAAAAAAAATAGGGAAGAAAAAACTTCTTGATTCAATTATAAAAAGCAAGGAGACTTTAAGTGCTACAGAAAGTGTTTATGTTGCAGTGCCTGATGTAGTGCCTGGAGTACATGTAGATGCTGAATATACCAGGAGAGATTTTGAAACTTCCATAGAACCCTACATATCTAAAATCAAAAATATTATAAAAAAGACTATAGCAAGTGCAGGTATAGCTCCTTATGAAGTTGACAAGATAATAAAGGTTGGTGGATCCAGTAAGATACCAATAATGAATAAAATAATAGAAGATGAAGTGGGAGAGGGCAAGACTTATTCAGATATTGATCCTAGTTTGTGTGTGGGGGAAGGAGCGGCTATATATGCTGCCTATATTTCAAATAATTTAAACTACAATAAAAACATAAAAATAGAAACTGCAGCTGCCCATGCACTTGGGGTAGAAGATTCAAGAGGAGATTTTGTTGTACTTATTCACCAGAATCAGAAGACACCGGCAAAGAGAACATTGACTTTTACAACAGACGAAGATAACCAGACAGAAATTGATGTTAAAGTATATCAGGGTACAGCTAAAAGAGCCAGAGACAATGAGCATGTAGGAACTGTGAGAGTTATGGGACTTAAAGCTGTGGCTAAATATCAACTGGAAATAAAAATTACCTTTGAAGTAGGACGTTCTCAAGAAGTGAAAGTAACAATTGAAGAAATACAAAGCGGGATAAATAAAACTGAAGTAATGAAGTTGACTTAAAATGGGGGGATATTTTAGTGATTTATGATAGTGTACATTCACCTGTAGTAGGAATAGATTTAGGAACAACTTTTAGTTCCATTGCCAGATGGACTGGAACTAAAGCAGAAGTTTATTCTCTGAAAGGAGAATATAACATTCCTTCTGTAGTATATAATGATGGGAGTCAGTTTGTTATAGGAAAAATTGCATTTATGAAAGGAATTATGAATCCTGAAAATATGTGCAGAGGGGTAAAACGTCTAATTGGAAATGAGTACGCTCCCATAAAACTGGGAGATAAGGATTATAATTCTATAGAGATATCAGCAGAAATTTTAAAATACCTTTATAGAAATGTGGAGGAAATGTTTCCACAGGGCAAGTTTAAATCAGAAGGAGTGGTAGTAACTGTTCCCTATCATTTTAGGGCAAATGAAATTTCAAATACAATAAAGGCCGCTAAAATGGCAGGATTGAATTTAATAGGAATAATTCAAGAACCTATAGCTGCAGCACTGGCTTACGGACTTCATTTAAGCAGTGATGCCTTAAAAGATGAAAATATATTGGTATTTGACCTTGGAGGAGGTACTTTTGACCTGACACTATTTAATTTAAATAATTCCTCAAATAGAATATCTTTTAATGTTTTAGCCACAAGTGGTGATGATAGACTAGGAGGTATGGATTTTGATGAGGAACTTTACAATTATATAGTAGATAGAGAGGGAATCAGACTTTCTGCCTGTAAGGATAAAAGGCAGCAGAACATAGCTAAAAATAAATTGATGGAGCAGATTATAAGGGCAAAAGAGGCATTATCTTTTGACAATAGTGCGTATATACAGGCCTTTGATGTGCCGCCGGGAAATTTTGTAGATTGTACTGTTACTCTGTACGAACTAAAAAATTGTATTAGAGAATATACCCAGAAAATAAAGAGAATTATAAGAGAGATGTTTGAAGAAAGAGGAATAAGCCCTAGAAGTGTTGACAAGGTAATAAAAATAGGAGGCTCCAGCAAAATAAAATTTATAGATGAGATCATAAATGATGTTGTAGGAGATGGAAAAATATACGGAGATATAAATCCAGAACTTGCAGTTTGTCAGGGAGCAGCTATTTATGGAGCTTATTTAAACAACAGAGCTTCCCAAAATAAAAAATTGGAGGTAACTCTTATAAATTCCCATGCATTAGGGCTAAAAGATGATAAGGGAGATTTTGTAGAGATTATTCCAAAGAATGTGGCAATTCCATACAAGGAAACTGTGACATTTACAAATTCACAGGATAATGAGAGGGAAATAAGTATAGAAATCTATCAGGGAGAACATAAAGAATGTCAGCATAATAAGAAGATAGGGGTAATAAATGTTTTGGGATTAAAGGAAAGTCCAAAGGGAACTTTAAATATACCGGTTACATTTTATATAAATAAAGATCAGACAATTAAGGTTATTGTAGAGCAAAAAGAAAGTAATATATATATTGAAAAACAATTTTAATTGTATAGAGGGAGCTTTTTCAGGATTAATTAAGTGATTGGTCTTGCAAAGGGCTTCTTTAATTTAAATATTATACACTTTAAATTTAAAGTGTGTTAAAATGATTTTAAGTATAAGTATATTTTAAAAGCTTATGGGGTTGTTTGAGATGCCGCAAAAAACTATTTTAAAACAAAATTCAAAAGTTGAAATTAAAAGACCACCTATGTATAAGGTTATTATATACAACGATGACTATACTACCATGGAATTTGTAGTGAATGTTTTAGTAAAAATATTTAAAAAGAGTGATGTAGAGGCTGTACAAATAATGTATGATGTTCACAGAAAAGGTATAGGTATAGCTGGCATATATGTTTATGATATAGCTGTTACTAAAACGGCGCAGGCTATCAGTATGGCAAGAAATAGTGGATTTCCACTAAAATTTAGTATGGAAGAGGAATAGTTGTTATGAAACTAGATAAAATAGTAAATGAAATTATAACTGCAGCTTATAATGAAGCAAGGTATTGTAAACATGAATACTTTACGCCTGAACATGTATTGTATGCTGCGTTATTTTTTCCAGAAGGAATAGATATAATAGAAAGTTGTGGAGGTAATGTTAAGAATATCAAAAGAGATTTATTACAGTATTTCAACGATAATATAGAAACTACAGAAAAAAAAGAACCTCTTGAAACCATAGGTCTTCAAAATATATTGACTTCTGCAGGAGAACATGTTTTAGCTGCTGAAAAAGAAGTGATAAAGCTGGGGGATATTTTTATATCCATATATGATGAGGAACAGAGTTTTGCCAGTTTTTTTCTTAGGAAACAGGGCATAAGGAGAATTGACATATTAAATTATATAACCCATGGAATCTCAGCAACTATGTTTGATTATAACATTGAAGAAGATTCTAAATACTTAGTAGATGAAGAAGATACACAAAGTGTTTTAAATATAGGAGATTTTGCAGTAGATCTTACACAAAAAGCTAAAATGGGAGACATGGATCCACTAATCGGAAGGGAGGATATAATCTACAGGACTATACAGGTGCTGTCAAGGAGAAATAAAAATAATCCTATTCATGTTGGAGAGCCAGGGGTAGGTAAAACTGCCATTACAGAAGGTCTTGCAAAACTAATCGTGGAAAATAAAGTACCTAATTTATTAAAAGATAGTAAGATATATTCTCTGGATATGGGGTCTATTTTAGCAGGGACCAAATATAGGGGAGATTTTGAAGATAGAATAAAAAATACACTTAAAAAAATTCAAAAGGAAGATAAACCTATTGTATATATAGATGAGATTCATACTATAATAGGGGCAGGTTCTGTGTCTGGAGGGTCTTTAGATGCAGCAAATATTTTGAAACCTTTTTTAACCAGTGGAAAGATTAAATTTATAGGTTCAACTACCTATGATGAGTATAAAAAGATATTTGAAAAAGACAGGGCACTGGCTAGAAGATTTCAAAGAATAGAAGTACCAGAGCCTAGTGTAGAGGATACTTACAGCATACTTTCAGGTATAAAAGAACATTATGAAAAATTTCATAATGTAATTTATAAAGAAGAGGCTTTAAAATCTGCAGTAGACTTATCTGTAAAATATATAAATGATAGATTCCTTCCAGACAAGGCTATTGACGTAATAGATGAAACAGGGGCTTATGTAAGACTTCACAGCAGTGATGATAAAAAAATAGTTATTGATAAAGTACACATAGAAAAAACTATAGCTGCCATGGCTAAAATACCGGAGCAGACATTATCTCAAGATGAAACCAAGGTGTTAAAAGATTTAGATAAGGTTCTTAAGAAAAAAGTGTTTGGTCAGGAAGAAGCTATAGATTCTCTGGTAAGGGCTATAAAAAGATCCAGAGCGGGTTTTAATGAAGATAATAAAACTGTGGCAAGTCTTTTATTCGTGGGCCCTACAGGGGTGGGAAAGACAGAGATAAGTAAACAGCTGGCAAAGGCTTTAAATATTCCTTTTATTAGATTTGATATGAGTGAGTATCAGGAAAAGCATACAGTAGCTAGGCTTGTAGGCTCCCCGCCGGGATATGTAGGCTACGAAGAAGGAGGACTTTTGACGGATGTTATAAGAAAAACTCCTTATTGCGTGTTGCTTTTGGATGAAATAGAAAAGGCTCATCCAGATGTATTGAATATACTGCTTCAGATCATGGATTATGCAACTCTTACGGATAATACAGGAAAGAAAACCGATTTTAAAAACACCACAATTATAATGACCTCAAATGCCGGTGCCAGATCTGTGGGAAAAGCACTTATGGGATTTGGAGAGAGAATTGTAAAAAAAGATGCTATTAGTGAAGAGGTAAATAGGATATTTTCTCCAGAGTTTAGAAATAGATTAGATGATATAATATACTTTAATTCAATGAATGATAAGATGGCATATTTAGTTGCAAAAAAAGTTGTAGGTCAGTTTGAAAAACAGCTTTTATCTAAAGATATAAAGATAAATGTAACAGATAAATGTTATAGATGGCTGTCTAAAAAAGGGGTATCACTGGAGTACGGAGCTAGAGAAATAATTAGAATAGTTCAGCAGGATATAAAACCTTATTTTGTAGATAAAGTACTTTTTAATGATAATATTGAAAATACAATTAGTATTATAGATGTAGAAAATGATAGTATAAAAATTAAAAGTGAGGAACAATAGCTTATAAGATGGCTTATGTTGAGAGGGATGAGTTAAAATATTAAAGAGGGATAAAAAAAATGTAATTTTTTTAATAGCATTTATTGTAATACTCATAGTTATATTTTTTGTAAGGTCATCTTTAAGCGGTGAAGATGGAGATAACAGTGCTGTTCATGGAAAAGTTATCAAAATACATTCCACAGAAAATAAGGGTTCTGAGAGATTTTCCAATGCAGATGTTAAAATAATCTCAGGAAAACTTAAAGGCAAGGTAATTACAGTTCAAAATTTTGTAGGGGGAAAGATTAAAGATGAGAGCAGCAGTACTCAGAGTTTTGTAAAAGTAGGAGATGAAGTATTAGTTAACATAGATAGGTATGATCAAAAAGGAAATGTAGAAGATGCCTATATATATGAAATAGTAAGGTATAAGTACTTATACAGACTGGCATTGTTTTTTATTATATCCTTGGCGGTTATTGGAGGGAAAAAAGGACTAAAATCCATTATAACATTGATTATAACTGGATTTGTGGTAATAAAAGTACTTATACCTCTTATAATACAGGGATTTAATCCTACATTGGTGTCTTCTCTAGTATGTATTTTTGTAATTGTAGTAAATCTTCTCATAATAAGTGGAAAAAATGAAAAGACTCTGGCTGCTATTATAGGAACTTCCGGAGGAGTTTTGATTGCAGGAATTATAGCAGTATTTTCAAATTTTATAATAAGGGTTAATGGACTTACCGATGAAGAAATGCAATCCATTATATATACGGCACAAAATGCCAATTTTGACTTTTCAGGATTGCTTTTTGCAGGCATAATTATGGGGGCTTTAGGGGCAGTTATGGATGTAAGTATGTCTATAGCCTCTTCCATAAAAGAAATTGGAAGTGCCAAACCGGATATGACTGTAAAAGAGCTTATAAAGTCAGGGATGAATGTGGGGAAGGATATCATGGGTACTATGGCAAATACCCTTATACTTGCCTATGCAGGAGGAGCCATGTATATAATGATTATGGTTTCTGCATATTCCTATAGTACATCTATTTCTACTGCCATAGATCAGGATATTATAGCCGCAGAGATATTAAAAGCTCTGGCAGGCAGCATTGGGTTAGTTTTTGCAGTTCCAATTACTGCAGTTGTATCTGCAATACTAGTTAAATCGTATTCAAATAAAAAAGGCTAGCTTAAAAGTTCAAAGGTAACATTTTCTAATTTGAAATAATATAATACAGTGAAACAGATTGAAAACAGGAGGGTATACAATATCATGGAAATTATTGTAAATTTTTATATTATTTCAGACGATATTTTGGAGACTTCAAAGGAATTCCATAGTCAGATAAAGACAACCAACCCTATATATCTAACTCTTCAATCAGGGGATTCCATAATACCTGAGGATAATAGCGGAGAGTATGCAGTGGTTAGAACCATAAAAGATCTGCATAAAGGGGAGCTGGATGTATATATATCTAAATTAAAAAGTAAAGATGAAATAATGAATGAAATAGAGGACTTCACCAGTAAGACTATAAAATCAATATTTGACTCTATTAAGGATACATTAAATTCTGAAGAGGAAAAGGATTTTAATAAAGCTTAAAATTAAAGAACACTATTAAAATTCGTTGATTTTAATAGTGTTTTTGTTTATAAGTATTTAAAAATGAGGATATGGTATATGAATAAGAATGTATTAAAAAATTTTGCAGTTAAAAGCAGAAAGGAACTTGTAGAAAAAGTTAAAATAAGGGCTGCAACAAAAGGTATAGAAAAGGATTATATTGAAAACCTACATACAATTAGAGGATTTGAAGAAACAATATGTAGTGAAAAGGAAAAGCTGCAGATAGAAATGATCATAAACAGAATAGAATCCTTAAATAAAAATGGAGAGAAAGGCTATGACATAGTTATTGAAGAAATTGCCTATTCCTGGTTCAATAGATTTATTGCCTTAAGATTTATGGAAGTTAATAAATACATACCTGAAACCTTTATTGTAAAATATAATGAATATAATTCAATGCAGAATATTAATGGAATAAATTTTTCTCTGGATTTGAAAAAAATTCAGAGCATGAGATTAAGCGAGGATGCAGAAGGCCTACTAAAGTATATGGTATTATCAAGATGCAGTGATTTAAAGGAGTTTCTACCTTTTGTATTTCAAGGATGGCCGGATTATACAGAATTACTATTTCCAGAGGAACTTTTAGGTGAAAAAAATTTTGTATTTAGACTTATCCATACCATACCAGAAAAGTTGTGGTATGATGTGGAGATTATAGGATGGCTTTATGAATATTACATATCTGAGGAACAAAATAGAATAATAAGCTCAAAAAAAAAATATACAAAACAAGAAATACCTTACGCCACTCAACTGTTCACTCCAGACTGGATAGTAAAATATATGGTTCAGAATTCACTGGGAAGGTACTGGATAGAAGCTCACCCAGAACATCAGGCCTTAAAAAAAAGATGGGAATTTTATATAGAAAATTTGGAGCCGCAGCAGGAATTAAAATCCTACATAGATAAGGATTTAAAGGCCAGGGACATAAAATGTGTTGACCCTGCCTGTGGATCTGGGCACATACTGGTATATATGTTTCGATTATTATATCAGATATATAGAAAATGTGGATATGGTGAAGATGAAATACCGGAGATGATTATACAAAATAATATTTATGGTATGGATATACATGATGGAGCCTGCCAGCTTGCCTGTTTCATTATTGGTATGGAAGGAATGAAATATGACAGATGTCTTCTTGAAAAAATTAAGAGAAAAGCTGTAAAATTTAATATAGTATCTATAAGGGAAACTAATAATTTCAGTGATGAGGATATAAAGTATGTATTAGGTGATAATTATAATACACATTATAATATTTTAAAAAATTTCATAGACCAATTTAAGGATGCAAAGATATATGGCTCTCTTATAGAATTAAGAGAGTTTAAAGAGGATATTCTATTAAATAGACTGGAATATATAAAAAGCTTAGGAGAAAGTAACTTACTTAGGGAAAAAAGAAGAAAACAAATTATTGGAGAGCTGTCAAAATTAATAAAACAGGCTCGCATAATGTGGTATACATATGATATTTTAGTAACAAATCCTCCTTATATCAGTAATAAATATTTACCTGAACTTCTGGCAAAGTATATTGGAAAAAATTATCCAGAGGCCAAAAGCGATATATTTTCTGCTTTTATGGCATATGGCTTTTCGAAGGTAAAATATAATGGTCAATTGGCATTTATGACTCCTTTTGTATGGATGTTTATACAGTCTTATCAAAAGTTGAGGGAAAAGATAATTGACCATAAAAGTATAACTAGTTTAATTCAATTGGAGTATTCAGGATTTGAAGAAGCCACAGTACCCATATGTACATTTACTTTAAGAAATTATAAAGTTAATATGAAAGGCAGTTATATTAAGTTGTCAGATTTTAAAGGAGCTAATAATCAACCTGTTAAGGTTAGGGAAGCTGTAGATGATCCACATGTGAATTATAGATTTACCTTAAATCAAGACAAAATGAAAAGCATTCCCGGAAGCAGGTTTGGGTATTGGCTTACCAGAGGGGAAATTGAAATACTAAGCAGGGCAAGTATAATAGGAGATGTGGCCTTTCCATGTACCGGTATGCAAACTGGAAATAATAATAAATATATAAGACATTGGTTTGAAGTAAAATATAAACTTATAAATTTCAAGGGAGAAAGTAATAATATAAAATATTGGATACCCTATCAGATGGGAGGAGAAGCCCGAAAATGGTATGGCAATATTTCAGAGGTAATCTACTGGAGAAACAATGGAGAAAAGGTAAGAAGGGAGAAAGGTTCCCTTATAAGAAATGAAAAATTTTTTTTCAAGAAGGGTATAAGCTGGAAGAGAATAACCTCAGGAAATAATACCATAAGAGTTTTAAATAAAGGATTTATTTTTGACCAGTCTGCAGATTCCATATTTGTGAAAAATCCAGAGGATTATAATTATATATTGGCTTTTTTTAACACCAAGATAATGATGAATATATTTAAATTTATATCTCCCACTTTAAATCTCACTGCAGGAACGGTTAAGCAAATTCCCATATATATTGAAAAAAATCCAGATATGAAAAAGAAAATTAATGACCTGTGTGAAGAATGTATAAGTATATCAAAAATGGAGTGGGATTTTTTTGAGACATCCTGGAGTTTTAAAAAGCATCCTTTTATGTTGGTATGTGGAGATAAAAAGGATCTATCCGGCAATTATGATTCACAGGAGCAGTATTATATATACCGTGCATTTAATATTTGGGAGTCATTTGCAAATAATCAGTTCAACAGGTTAAAACAAAAGGAAGAAGAACTAAATAAAATATTTATCGGTATTTATGGTCTGCAGGATGAGTTGACACCGGAAATTTTGGATAAAGACATTACTATTAGGAGAGCGGATAAAAAAAGGGATGTTAAATCATTTATTTCCTATGGGGTGGGATGTATGTTTGGCAGGTATTCTATCGATAGAGAGGGTATTATCTGTTCTGATGAAGGCATCTATAGTTTTGACGGGCAGAAAAATACAGATTTCACAAGGTATTTACCAGATGAAGATAATATTATTCCCATACTTTGTAACAGCTGTTTTAAAAATGATATAGTAGATAGATTTATACAGTTTGTATCTGTGGTTTTTGGCAAAAAAACTTTATGTGAAAATTTAAGTTTTATAGCAAACACCCTTGGAAAAAAGGAAGGGGAAACAGATGAAGACACCCTAAGAAGATATTTTATAAATGATTTTTTTAAAGACCATGTTCAAATATATAAAAAAAGGCCTATATATTGGTTGTTTACATCAGGTAAATATAAAGCCTTCAATTGTTTGGTTTATGTACACAGGTACCATAAGGGAATTTTATCTGTAATAAGGAACTGTTATGTAAATAATATTCAGGATAAAATATATAAAGATATACAATCTTTGTCCTATAAGATAGGAAATCCATGTGAAAAAGAAAAGAAGGATATAAGGAAAAAACTAGAGAGCCTTTATAAAAAACAGTATGAATTGAATATATATGATGAAATATTGATAAGCAAGGCCAATATGAACATAGAAATAGAATTAGACTTAGGCATAATTGCCAATTACAAAAAATTTTTACCTCTTGTGAAAACCCTAGAAAAATAATTATATAATAATTTTCAGCTTAGTATTAGGAGGTTTGGTATGCAAATTAGAATAGAAAAGGATTTACTCGGAGAAAAAGAAATTGATAATTCTTCTTATTTTGGCATTAATACCAAAAGGGCTCTTGAAAATTTCAATCTGGGAGGAAAAACCGTAAATTTAAATCTGATAAAAGAAATTGCACTTATAAAGAAAGCAGCTGCTATAGTAAATGAAGATTTAAAAGAACTTCCAGAAGATAAGGCAGAAGCCATAATTAAAGCCAGTGAAGAGGTTATGGAAGGAAATTTTAATGACCAATTTTTCCTAAGTGCATTTCAGGGAGGAGCCGGCACATCTACAAATATGAATGTAAATGAGGTCATAGCCAATAGAGCAATAGAAATACTGGGAGGGAAAAAGGGAGATTATAATCTGGTGCATCCCTTAAATGATGTAAATATGTCACAGTCCACTAATGATGTTTATCCCACGGCTTTGAGAATTTCAGCCATCAGGAGCATAAGAAGGCTGAGCAGTTGTCTGGCTGATCTGCAGGAAGAATTGCAGGTAAAGGAAAATGAATTTTCAGACATAATAAAGCTTGGAAGAACTCAGCTTATGGATGCACTGCCTATGATGGTAGGACAGGGATTTGGAGCCTATGCAAAAGCAATAGCCAGAGACAGGTGGAGAATATATAAGGTGGAAGAAAGACTTAGAGAAGTTAATATAGGGGGTACTGCCATAGGTACAGGGCTTAATGCCACCAATAAATTTATATATGAGATAACAGATGTACTTCAGGATTTAACGGGACTTGGAATTGCAAGGTCAGATTATCCCATGGATGTAACTCAAAACTGTGATATATTTGTGGAAGTTTCAGGATTATTGAAGTCTCTGGCTGTTAACCTTTTAAAAATTTCAAATGATTTAAGAATTTTAAATTCAGGGCCTGTAGGGGGAATTGGAGAAATCATACTTCCAAAAGTTCAATCCGGTTCCACTATTATGCCGGGAAAAGTTAATCCGGTTATAGCTGAAATGACAGCCCAGGTAAGCATAAGGGTAATATCAAACGATACTGCCATTACCATGGCGAGCAGCTCAGGTCAGCTGGAACTAAATGCTTTTACTCCTTTAATTGCGGAGTGTTTGCTTGAATCATTGGAACTTTTAGAAAAAACAGTTATAATATTTAGAGAAAAATGTATTAAGGGTATTAAAGTAAATGAAGAAAATTGCAGAAAAAACCTGGAAGCATCTACTGCCCTGGCAACGGCTCTTGTACATTATATAGGTTATGATAAGGCTGGAAAGCTGGCAGAGAAAGCTTTAAAAGAACATAAGACAATAAGAGAAATTTTATATGAAGAGGAAGTACTTCCAAGGGAAAAGATAGATGAAATAATAAATCCATATCAACTTACAAAGCCTGGAATACCAGGAATATAAAGAGGAGGTGAATTTAGTGAGAGTTTGAAGCTTATAGAGAATTTCTCTCACTAAGGATAACAAATGAGTTTAAATGAAGCCCCTCGTTCCGTTAGAGTACATATAACTCTCTTTGGAAGGAGGAATGCAGGTAAGTCAAGTATTATAAATGCCATAACAGGGCAGGATATAGCTATTGTATCCAGTGTGAAAGGCACCACTACGGATCCGGTGTATAAATCTATAGAAATTCTTCCTATAGGCCCCTGTGTCATAATTGATACAGCAGGACTGGATGATAGTGGACAGCTTGGAGAACTGAGGAAGAAAAAGACCTTGGAAGTTTTGAATAAGACAGATATATCATTGGTAGTAATAGATTCAACGGTAGGGATTACAGAGTATGACAGATATATAATTGATGAAATCAAAAGTAAGAAAATTCCTTTTATGGGGATTTTAAATAAGTGGGATATATCTAATATAGATGAGAAAGATATTAAAAATATAAAGGAGGAATTGGATATTCCCCTTATAGCTGTATCTGCTGTTACAGGAAAGGGAATAAAAGAATTAAAAAATCAGATAGCCGGTATATTGCCTAAGGAAGAGGATAAATTCAAGATAATTGGGGATTTAATAAGTCCTGGAGATTTTGTGGTGCTGGTTACTCCTATAGACAAGGCCGCACCTAAGGGGAGACTTATACTGCCTCAGCAGCAAACCATAAGGGATGTACTTGAAAGTGATGCCATTGCAGTGGTTACCAAGGAATATGAACTTAGAGAAACATTGGAAAGCTTAGGTAAAAAACCTAAAATAGTGGTTACAGATTCCCAGGCATTTTTAAAAGTAGCTGCAGATACACCAAAGGATATTTTGATGACTTCTTTTTCTATATTATTTGCCAGATTTAAAGGTGATTTAATAGAACTTATAAAAGGGGTTAAGGCTGTAGGCAAATTAAAAGACGGAGATAAAGTATTAATAGCAGAGGGGTGTACCCATCACAGACAGTCTGACGATATAGGAAAAGTGAAAATACCAAGATGGATAAGGCAGATTACAGGTAAAAAAATAGATTTTGAGTTTTCCTCGGGAGTATCTTTTACAGATGACATAAAGAGATATTCTCTTATAGTTCACTGTGGAGGATGTATGTTAAATAAATCTGCAATGCTGCATAGAATTAATACTGCCAGGGAGTTTAAAGTACCTATAGTTAATTATGGTATACTTATTGCCTATGTTCAGGGTATACTGGACAGAGCCTTGATGCCATTTCCAAGAGCTAAAATGATATGGGATGAAGTGGAAGAACATTAATCTTTATAATTGATATCTTAAATTAAATCTGATAAAATGTAATTAATATTATGAAAGGGCAGGGTATGTAATTAATGAAAATAAACTAATTCAGCTTTAAGAAAAGTTAAATTTAAATTTTATGGGCAAGGCATGCCTTTATTTTGCTGGATTAGTTTAAATGGAACAATAATATAAGTATTATAATAACAGTACTATAAGTTTAATTGTAGTGTATTATTTATGTACCTGTTTTTCATTTATCTTTCCAGCTTTTGCAAAGGAGAGATTTTTTTATGCTTATTTTAGAAGCTAGGAATTTAAAAAAATATTATAGAGATAGATTGATTCTATCTTTTAAGAATTTAAAAATAGAAAGTGGAGATAAGATAGGAGTTGTAGGGAGAAATGGTGCAGGTAAAAGTACTCTCTTGAATATTTTAGCAGGAAATGCAAAAGAAGACGAGGGGATCATTTACAGGCACTGTTCCATAGCATATATTAAACAATTTTCAAATGAGGACATAACAGCTGATGGAAAAATATTAAAAGAGTTTAAAGTGGATAAAAAAATTGATAAAGACAATGTAAGTGGAGGAGAATATACCAAACTCAATATTGCAGCTGCATTGAGTAAGGAGGGGGAGCTGCTTCTGGCAGATGAACCTACTTCCAATCTTGATTATGATGGTATTAAACTTTTACAAAAGAAATTGTCCAATATAGAAACATTTATGTTAATAAGCCATGACAGGGACTTTATGGATTCACTTTGCAATAAAATTATTGAAATAGAAAATGGAAAACTTGTCTTTTATGAGGGAAATTACTCCTCATATATAAAACAGAAGTTTAGAGAGAGGAAAAGCATTCAAAATGAATATGACAAATATATAAGTGAAAAATCAAGGCTTCAGAAGGCTATTACAGGGAGAGAAAATAAATCAAAATCTATGAAAAAAGCCCCAAAGAGAATGGGAAATTCAGAAGCAAGACTTCACAAGAGAGAGAGTAATGAAAAAAGAAAAAAAGTAGAAGGGACGGCAAAAACTATAAAAACCCGTCTGAAGAAACTGGAGGTTAAGGAAAAACCAGATAAAATTCCAGAAGTAAAGTTTGATTTTTCACTGACTGATCCTCCTAGAAATAAAGTAGTCATATCTGGAAATAAAATATGTTTCAGCTATGACAGTAATGTTATTTTAAATAATACTGATTTTAAAATATACAATGGAAGTAAAACTGCTCTGGTTGGAAATAATGGTTCGGGAAAAACTACACTGCTAAATCTTATAAATAATCACTTTAATCCAATATATGCTGTACCTAAGGCGGTAATAGGTTACTTCTGTCAGAGGTTTGAAAATTTAGACTATAATAAAACCTTAATTGAAAATGTAATGGAAGATTCAATTCAAAGTGAAAGTTCTGTAAGGACAATCTTGGCAAGATTATTATTTTTTGGTGATGATGTATATAAAAAAGTTTGCGTACTCAGCGGAGGGGAAAGGATAAAAGTTTCATTTGCAAAATTATTTGTTTCAAAGGCTAATGTATTACTTCTTGATGAGCCCACAAATTATCTTGATATGCAATCTACTGAGGCTCTTGAAAATATTATTAAAACCTATGAAGGTACAGTTTTATTTGTATCCCATGATAATAAATTTATAAATTCGGTGGCAGACAGCTTAATGTTATTGAAAAATGGACAAATAACAGAATTTCATGGGAATCTAAAAGAATTTGAAGAGAAGCAAGAGCTGAAAAATAACAGCAGTAATTGCAACATGGAAAAGTCCATCTTGCAGATGAGACTTACTGAAATTATTTCTAAAATGTCACTGCCAAATTGTGATAAGGAAATGCTTGAAGAAGAGTATAAAAGTATTTTAAATCAATTAAGGCATATTTAAATCAAGTGATTCATAACTAGACAAAATATATGAAAGTGGAGATAACATGAACATTACCATAATTGCCGTAGGAAAGTTGAAAGAAAAATATCTTAAAGCTGCAGTGGAAGAGTATTCAAAAAGGCTTTCTAGATATTGTAGATTGAATATAATAGAAGTACAAGATGAAAAAACTCCTGACAATGCTTCAAGTAGTGAACAGGATATTATAAAGGAAAAGGAAGGTAGGAGAATACTTAAGTATATAAATGACAATATGTATGTGGTGGCTCTTGATTTAAAGGGAAGTATGATGGGTTCTGAAGAGTTTTCAAAGTTTGTAGGAAATCTAGGACTTTCAGGAAAAAGCAATATTGCCTTTATAATTGGAGGTTCCCTTGGCATTTCCAGTGAAATTTTGAAAAGGGCTGATTATAAACTGTGTTTTTCAAAAATGACTTTTCCACACCAACTTTTTAGAATAATGCTCCTTGAACAGATTTATAGGGGGTTTAGGATAATGAAGGGAGAACCTTACCACAAATAAAGTAGCTTTTTTGCGTAATGGGTTGATATAAGCGGCATTGAGAGATTGACTTGAAGTTAATATTGATAAAAATTTTATAAGTATATGATTTTAAATTGTAAAATGTGTTATAATATAAATAAAGAATAGTAGTAAAATAAAAACAGGATGCTGTTAACATCCTGTAGTGTACAATCTGGTTGCTCAGGCAACTGGTATTACTAAATTTTTGAAACAAAAAATAGTAGTCTCCATTTGAAGACGGGGCTACTATTTTTTTATTTCTTTAATAAGTAATACTATAAATGTTAAAAGAGAAGTGAGGAATAATCCTCCTTCAAAAAGTAACTGCAATTTCAACTGCTTTATAAATTTTATAATAGATGTTTTCGCTGTCAATATTTAATGTTATAATCATAACTGAAGTCATCCTTTACTGATAGTTTTCTGTTTTTCAGCGAAAATGTTATATCATAAAGTGATGACTTATTTGATTTTACAATTACTGTTATTTAATAAGCTAGATAATAAAATTAAAAAATATTTACTTTTACAGATGATCTATGAAGGAGGAGTATGTAATGAATCCGACAATTTATTATTTTTCCGCTACGGGCAATTCGCTGACAATAGCTAGACAAATCGCAAAGGGACTTGGAAACTGCACAATTAAGTCTATGGCTGTAGGGGCGACGGATGAGCCTGCTGGTGGCCCTGATAATCCCATTGGTTTCGTTTTTCCCGTTTTTTATATCGGGTTACCGAGACTTGTAAAACGCTTTGTACAAAAGGTCAATATCATTAAAGGAACTTACTGCTTTGCATTTATAAATTTCGGCGGAAACGGGGCAGACACTTTGGGAATGCTGGACGATATCTTGAAAGAAAAGGGTGTTTATCTGTCCTACGCAACTGGAGTAAAGATGCCGGGGAATTATATTGTGAAGTATCAGGCCTTTGCTCACGACGTTGTACAAAAGCTGATAAAAAAAGCAATGGAAAAGGCGGATGAAGCTGCCGGGGCAGTTGCTGATGGCAAGCTTCATCCGGTTAAAAGAAAGGCCAGGCTTTTTAGTAAGATGGTAAATCGCAATTATCTATACAAAGGCATCTCCGAATGGGACGAAAAATTTAAGGTGAGCGAAAAATGCAGCGGCTGCGGTCTGTGCGCTAGAGTGTGCCCTGTAAACAATATAAAAATGGAAGAACGAAATCCGATTTGGCAGCATCATTGTGAGCGGTGTCTTGCCTGTATTCAGTGGTGTCCATATGAGGCGATAGAGTATGGCAAAAGCACAATCGGACGTACAAGATATCACAATCCAAATGTTAAGGTTGAGGATATTATAAGAGGATCGACGTGTGAAAATATTTAGCACCAGGATTGATTACTACCGCACACTCGTTTTATGGTTAGTGAATAGTCATAGATCTGTGTATGTTCTCACAAAATCTATGACTATTCCATATACTGTTTTTATTATTTTTTATTTTACAAGTTTATTCATATCTTCAGCTATATTTTTGAGCTCATTTATATTTGCTTCAATTTCTTCACATGTAGAAGCATTTTGAGAAATTGTTTCAGCTACAGTGTTATATTGTGATATTGTGTTTTTAGTTATATTTGATATTTCTTTATTGAATTTTACAGCATTTTTAGTTTGTAAGAATAAAGTATTGGAGGCTTCATTTATATCAATGATATTACTGCTAAATGATTTTAAATGATCATTCATATCATTTATTCTATTTACGGTTTCATTTATAATGCTGTTTCCTTCCTGAGATTTTTTGTTATTTCCCTTCATTTGATCCTGTACTATGTTAATTTTGTCCTTTAATTCACTTACTATTGTACTTGCCTGATCTAAGGATTGTTTTGTGTCTTCAGAAAGTTTCCTGATTTCGTCTGCTACTACTGCAAAACCTTTGCCGTATTCACCTGCTCTTGCTGCTTCGATTGAAGCATTTAAAGCAAGAAGATTGGTCTGCTCAGATATATTTCCGATAAGATTCAATATTTCATCAACTTTAGCAGATTTCTCTTCAAGGTCTTTAGTTGACTCAAATGTATTTGCTATTTCATCTTTTATATTTGAAATAATTGAAAGAGTAGCATTTAAGGACTTTTGATTTTCTTCTGTAATTCCTATAAGATTATTTATTTTACTTTTGCTGTCTTCAATCTTATGAACAACACCTTCATTTGTATTTAACAAAGTATGGAGTATATCTTCATTGTTATTTGATTTGTCAAGCATTTCATCTGAATTCTGAGATACGAGGCTTGTTACATCTGAAACTTCAACAAGAGAACTTGTCTGTTCTGTAATAGCAGCACCTAAATTTTCACTAGATGATAAGACAGTATTTGAAATCTCAGATATTCTTTTAAATAACTTAAGCAATTTTTCATTTTCTTCTCTAATTTCAGCTTCTTTTTCACTAATTGATTTCAAGAGCTTTGATGCCATATAAACCATTATAAAAAGAAGTACAAAAGTAATAACCACAGTAACCATAGTCATATATATTTCTGCACTTGCCAATTTTTCATACTTAAGAATAGATGGATTATGAATAAATACTATTACAATACATAAAGCACTTAATACTACTGAAGCTATTATCATTTTAAGATCAAAAAACAGAGCTCCGAGGATAACAAAAAAGATAGCTATTAACCACACAGAATTCAAATGCATAGTAAAATTAAGATATAAATATTGAAAATACGTTATTGTTAAGACTAAGATTTTAGTTACATTTAAAGCTTTTGGATTAATACTGTCACAAGCAACTACCCATTTATAGCACTTATAAAATACTGCTCCATAAATAGCAACAAGTATTCCAAGTACAATCAAGGTATTTGAAGTTATTTCGTTGTTTATACCAATCAATTTCATAACAGAAAAACATATAAAAGACATAATGCAACATACCATGTAAATTATTAGAACTATAGTCCTCATCAACTTTTTCTAAAATTATTGCACATGCTGCATAACCGTAATTACCATAGCACAGTTCATTGTCATGATTTATAATAGCATTATCATCATCACATCCAATGATAAGAACTCTTTTTGCACGTTTTGATGACATAAGATAATTTGACATGTTTTCAAGAGCAACAGTCATACCTGCACAATTTGCATTGACATCAAGGCACATTACATTAGCACTCATATTCAATTCCTTATGTATTAAAATTGACGTTGCAGGTGATATATATTCTGGCAATATGGAGGAATATATAATTGCATCAATATCTTTTCCTTCAAGATTGGCTTTTTTTAACACGGATTTTCCTGCCTCTATAGTTAGTTGAAAGGCCGACTCACCATCATCTAGCATATATCTTTTATCTCTTCCCATTACATCTGTAAGTAGGTGCTTAATATCCTTGTCTTGTTTTCTAAAGTATTCAAGATAAAAATCATTTGAAACAACTTTTGATCCATGGTATACATCAATATAACTTAATTTTACTCCCAATTTATGTCCTCCCTAAAATGGCACTTTATAAATTTTATTTTTATAAAATTAAAAGTGCCCATTATTTACTATTAATAATAGGCACCAAAATATACATGATTTTTTATAGTTAGATAAACTTTGGCAACCTGGCAATCATAGAAAAATAATTTTCTTAAGACCCATAGCTTTGCGACCCTACCTTTCGATAAGTGTGCTATTATCAATATTTATATAAACTATATTACACACAAATTTTACAAAATTCAATATAAATATTTTGTTTTTGTACTTTGTATGACGTAATTAGTATAAATATGTCATTTATAATAAAATATAATTTTATTAAATGTAAGTTTAAAAGTTAATGATTTTAGGTTTTTCTGTAAAGGAATATATGGTGGCAGTTGCATCTTTAAGATAAAGTACTTCACAATTTCCATCGTCAGCAGCATACATATTTTTAAGATTTGGATATTCATCAAGCATATGTTGTCTAGCCTGAACTCTGTCATCCCGGACAGCAGTGGCTGTAATACGTATCCAAGTTTGGTCTTTTCCCATAGCACAGATCTCAACCTTAGGATTCTTTTTCATTTGTGCAAATACCTTTTTGACGTTTCCAGTCTGAATGTAAAGATTTCCTTCAAAGATAGCTATTGTACCAAAAGGTCGAACTCTTGGCTGATCGCCTTCGGATGTTGCTAGGTAATAGGTACCGATATCTTTTAGATAGTTATAAACTTCATTCATTTTAATTACTCCTTTCAATTTGTATGATATAATCATTTTAACTCTTATATTTAAAATAACAAGTATGATTTTTGCATAATTTTAGTATTAGATTAATACTAAAAGAGTAGATATGATGGAGAATGAAGGTATCCTTTTTGAAAAAGGTTCTTGAAGGTGTTTATAATAAAAATTATGGATTAGAGAAATAGTAGTACAATGAGGTGAAGTATTTGAAACAAATAGAAATATTGATTGTGGAGGATGATAATGATATTAATAAAATATTGGAATTAATTGTGAAAGAACAAGGATACAAAGCAACGTGCTGTTTTTCTGGTACAGAGGCTCAATTAAGGCTTCAACAACAATCCTTTAATCTAATTTTGTTGGATATCATGCTGCCAGGACTAACTGGAGAAGAATTGCTGAGGGAAATTAGAAAGCAATCATCTATTCCGGTTATTATTATTTCTGCGAAAAGTATTATTGAAGATAAGGTGAACTTGCTAAAATTAGGTGCAGATGATTATATGGTTAAACCTTTTGCCCGTGAAGAAGTTGCTGCACGAATTGAAGTTCAACTACGTAAAAATTATTTACAACAAACAGGAGACTGTCTAAGCTGGAAAGAACTTACTTTGGATGAAAGCCAGCATAGGGTAATGGTCAAAAAATCGGAATTAAATCTTACCAATGTTGAGTTCGATATTTTAAAAATTATGTTAAGACATCCCAAACAAGTATTTTCCAAAGCTAAGCTGTATGAACTGTTGTGGAACGATATTTATCAGGGAAATGACAATAGTATCAGTGTCCATGTATCCAATATTCGTAAAAAAATTTCTGCTATTACCAGTGAAGAATATATCAAAACTATTTGGGGAATTGGTTTTTCACTAGTTTAGGTACCATCTTTATGATTTCTTTATAATTTGCTTAAGGCTTCTTAAAAAACAGTTTGTAAACTAAGAAGTGTAAAGGAGGATTGAAGATGAAAACACCAATTTTAAAAACAACTAATTTAGAGAAAAGGTATAAAGATCAGGTTGCCTTGGAAAGTACTAACTTTGAACTATATAAAGGGGAAATATGTGCTATTATCGGAAAAAATGGTGCTGGTAAATCAACTTTATTCAAGATGATTGCTGAGGAAATATTTCCTACAAAAGGTGAGATTACTTTGTTTGGCGAACCCTATGGAAAGCATAATTCCCGCAGGAGAATGGGTGTCATGATTGAAACTGATGTATTTTTTGATAACTTTAATGCCCACCAAAATTTAGAGTATTACCGTTTGCTGCGTGGAATTCCTGAAAAGGCAGTAATTGGGAAGGTATTAAATAGGGTAGGACTTGCAGAACATAATCGGAAGAAATTTTCCCAATATTCATTAGGAATGAAACAGCGGTTATCATTGGCATTGGCTTTATTGTCTTCACCGGACTTTTTGCTTTTAGATGAGCCAACCAATGGTTTGGATGCTGAAGGAATGGTTGAAATGCGTCAACTGTTTCTTAAATTAAATCAAGAACATCAAATTACAATTTTGATTTCAAGTCATATTTTATCACAGCTTCAATCAATTGCCACACGTTTTGTTTTTTTAAATAAAGGTAAAGTTGTTCAAGATTTATCCCGGAAAGAATTATTGGGAATGAGTCAGCAGTTTATTTTTCTTCGTGTCAATGATGCTAAGAAAGCTTGCTTTATATTAGAAAATCATTTTGTAGATATGGACTATAGGGTTTTAGCCGGTGAGCAGTTGGAGATTTATAATTATATTCCGCAGCGTCAAAAAATTAATAGGCTCTTAAATGAAGGTAATGTAGATATTTTAGAAATGACGGTTAAAAGTAAGAATTTAGAAGAATATTTCTTAGGTCTGGTAGGAGGTGATGAGAATGTTGAATCTAATTAGAAGTGAATTCTACCGCTTAATACGTTCAAAGCCATACTACGGACTTATTATAGTTAGTACTTTTCTTGTCATGGCTGCTGCAGGGGTATTACAGCATTTTAGATTTAAAGAACCAACTTTTCCCTATGGCACAAGAATGTTCTATTATAGCAACGTGCTGGGTATGCCTACTTTGATTATTATTTTATGCCTGTTGGTTATTTTAATATTAACACGAAAAAGTAAGACAAAAATGTGTGCAGCAGTTTCCTTTGGACATTCTCGCCAGGCTGTTTTCTGGGCAAAATTGATTACTTTATCTTTTGGGGTAATTATTATGGGCACTATTATTTTATCAGTTACTATTTTAAGTGGTAATGTCATTTTTGATTTGGCAAATAATTCAACTCTAGGTCAATTTTTAATTGCCTTTAGCAATATATTTCCCATTGTTGCTTCTAGTTTTATTCTAGGGTATGTTTTGGCCGTTAATGGGGTTTCAGAAATTTTAAATCTGCTTATTTTGTTATTTATTTATCGAATTTTAGGCGTCTCAATCAATACTTTAGTGGGCAGAGTAAGTGCCTTAAAGACCATCTCTAAATGGACACCTGCTACCTTGTTTGATAATAATTTAGTCCATTATATGTCCAATAATGTTTATTTTGATGTGAAGTGTTGGGTGCTGGGATTGATGATTATTTTTATAAGCTTGATTATTGGACAGACAATTTTCAAAAAAAAGGATTTAGCCTAAGGGAAGGAGGAGAGTTATGCTTTATATTGTGTGTATACTGTTAGTTATAACTATCCTCTGTGTGATAAAATATTATTTTACTAGAATGAATATCCATGCATTAATTTCACAAACTAACAAGTTGAACAAACTTATTTCTGAAAGTAATGAACAAATTAAGTTGGCTGCCCCTGATAAGACAACAGAGAAGCTGGCTATTGAAATTAATCATTTAGTTGATTGCTATAAGGCATTACAATTGAAAAATATTAAAGAAAAGCAGCAGTACAAAAAAATCTTAGCTAACTTTTCTCATGACTTACGGACACCACTAACCTCCATCATGGGATATATTGACATAATTTTACATTTAGACCTATCGGAAAAGGATAAAGAAAAATATTTAGAGACTGTGCAATATAAATTGAAAACTTTAAACAACCTGGTGGATTCATTATATGATTTGTCTTTAATTGATGCCAAGGAGTATCCAGTGCAGTTAAATCCACACTCATTATATCAGCTGCTGTGTGATAGTTTATTACTGTTTTATCAAGACTTTGAAGATAGAGGTATCTTATTACAGTTGAGTCTTGATGAAAAAGTTCCCTTGGTGTTGTTGGATGAAAAAATTACCAATAGGGTATTGCTGAATTTACTCCAAAATGTCATACGCTATGCTAAATCATACTGCAAAGTTGATTTGGGAGTAACGGATGAGTATGTTAATATCAGCATCAGCAACGATTGTGAGCCTTTAAGTGAGGAAGATGTATTACAACTTTTTAACCGTACATACAAGGCTGATAGTAATCGCTCTAAGTACTCTTCGGGTTTGGGTTTGGCCATTGCCAAAGAGCTGATGGAATTACAACTAAGTACTATAAATGCAGATTATCATGATAATACTTTGACATTTATACTATGTTTTAAACGTTAATATGAGATGTAACTGAAGGATTGATTTTTATGAACCAGCATGCAGATATAAATATACATAAAGAGGTTAAGATGAGCAGATTTTTAATTGTACTGATGTCAATTGCTTGTGGAGTTAGTGTAGCTAATTTATATTATTCTCAGCCTTTGCTAGAAGAACTTTCTAGATTCTTTAATGTGTCATCATCTATGATTGGAATTTCAGCCATGTTGATTCAAATTGGCTATGCCCTGGGACTGATTTCCCTGGTTCCGTTGGGAGATATTAAAGAACGTAAAGGTTTAATCATTACAATGTTATTTTGCTCAGCAATATCGCTGATTTCTCTTTCATTTGCTTCAAACATATATTGGTTATTGGGTAGTTCTCTATTGGTTGGACTAACTTCTATTATTCCAATGTTGATTGTGCCTTTAGCTGCACATCTGGCAAATCCAGTAGAAAGAGGTAAGGTGATTGGAACTGTAATGAGTGGTCTTTTGATCGGCATTTTAGTATCTCGTGTTTTTAGTGGAATTATAGGTTCAACTTTAGGATGGCAGGTTGTTTATAGGATAGCTGCAGGGATGATGGGATTACTAATTATAATATTCAATTTGTGGCTTCCCAAATCTGTTCCAGATACTTCTATGGGTTATGGAAAATTACTCAAATCTTTAATTGGATTACTGAAAAATCAGCCGGTTTTAAGGGAATCTTCGTTAATTGGTGCAATGATGTTTGGGACTTTCAGCATATTTTGGACTACACTATCTTTTTTACTTAAATCACCAACCTACAACTTAGGAGCTCAAGCTGCTGGAATGTTTGGATTAGTGGGAGTTTTAGGAGCTTTGGCAGCTTCAATAGTGGGACGAATTGCTGATAAAAAAAGTCCTCAATTTACTTTAACTATAGCTATAATACTTTCACTTTTGTCATATATTTGTTTTTTAATTTTTGGATATCAAATATGGGGACTTGTCATTGGAGTAGTCCTATTGGATTTAGGCATTCAGTCTGGTCAAATTTCAAATCAAGCACGCATAAATGCTTTAGATGCTGCGGCTCGCAGTCGTAATAATGCTGTATATATGACATTTTACTTTTGTGGTGGGGCATTAGGGTCATTACTGGGGACATTACTATGGGGATTGTCTGGATGGATTGGAGTGTGTGCCGTTGGAATAATTTTTCAAATAATTGCAGCGTTAACTCATGTTTTGAGCATAAAACGCAGATAAAATATTATTAGGCATATATGGGATAATTATCAGGACTGCCTAATATCGGAAAAGAAATTGAAAGGCAGTTGAATGAAGTAGGCATATTTACTTATGATGAATTAAAAGATATTGGTGCAGAACAGGCGTGGCTGAAAATACAAGAAATTGATGCTTCTGCGTGTATTCATAGATTGTTAGCACTGGATAGAACACCTGCACTATTTGATATCATTTGTTGCAAAAGACATAGAAGAAGATGGAATAAGGCATGCGTTAGATCACTATGGAATTATATGAATTTCATTTACCTGAGAAAATTAAATCTGCTCATTTATGATAAGCCGGTGGATTCTAAGAGAGAAGAGAATAAAAGGTAGTTAACTGTGTTAGAAAACAATTAACTACCTGCTGCTTGTTTAAATCTAATATCAATATGGCCTGTAAAGGCGTTTTTATAACACAATCAATTAAAATCCACCGGCACCTCCACCACCGGAACTGCCTGAACTGGAACTACTTGAACCAGAACTTGAGCTGCCTGAGGATCCGGTATTGAAGGAAGCGTATATATAGTAACTGAATTGTTCCTTCCTATTTAAATTCATGCTGTCAAAGAGAAGGTAATAGTATATCCAGCCCATGTTTTGTGAAGGATTGTGAAAGGATGCCGTGAGATTTGACATACTCTCTTTCTTAATATTTAGGGCTTCTGCGTAGGGAATATAGGATTCTATATAATGGGTATTGAGATCATAGGTGAAGTCCGTATTTTTAATGTATTTTATAAATTTCATCCAGTTATTATATCTAGACTGGCCTTTGGGGCTTTTTTTGACACAATAATATACTCCGCAGATCATAGTAATAACCGATGCAAGCAAGCTCAATATTCCCATACCAGCTCCAAAAGCCAGAGATACAATGGAAATAATTATTCCTATAATGGAAAATGCAATTAACCATATGCCGGCACAGTTGGCTTTTTTGTCATAATAATTTCTAGATTTGACTTCTTCTCTTATGAGATTTGACCATTCCTGGGAATCATGATAAAAGGGAGATTTCTTGTTGGCTTTTTTTATGGAGGATGTAGTGACACTTTTACCGTTACCAAGCTTGTCAAATAACCAGTTCATAAAATATCTCTCATGATTTAAAAGTTCTCCACTATCTTTTTCAACTTTATTGATTGAGAAATTAATTTTATCTTTTTTGTTTTCAGGTTCTGCTTTTTTAATAGTTAAATAACCCTTTCTCCATAAATCAAGTAAGGTTGCATATATAGTTCTTCCAGTTGCAGTCCTGTTCACCAGATAAGCTGCTACTGCAGGAGTACATTCTTCAGGGAGTTCTGGTGGAGAGTATATACTGTATATATCCTGGTTATTATTTCTAAATTTTCTCCATACTATGAGAATGAATATGAGAAAAAACAATACTGAAATTATACTTACATAATTGAAAGTCTTTTTTCTTGCAAGGGCAAGGGCTATTTTCTGCTGTTGTTTTTCCCTGTAGTCTGCTTCTTCGTTTAAAATTCTGTTCAGGGCATTTTCATTCTTTGTTTTAGGGGACAGTGGAATTGAACTAGCGGGGAAAAGCACCCTTGCTTCTACAAGCTCTTTTGAATTGATATGGGGAAAGATGTACTCTACAGTCCCGTTTTTGACAGATATATTTCCAGCTGAAACAGTATGGTAGTAAGCTTTAATATCTTGATTTTTCATATTATACGGCAAGTTAATGTGAATTTTTAGATTATCTATTTTAGTTTCGTTGTAATCTGACCAGTATTCATAGAAAAGCTCAGCTGTGTCCTTGTATTTTGTGGCAACATTTTTCATGGTATAGACTATTTTAAAAGTTTTCTCTTCATTTTTTGAAGGTGAGTAGATTTTGAGCCTGTAGAGATCCTTATTCTGTTTTGATATTTCAAACACATTGTTATCTCCGTTTTTGGCGTCAGTTACCTTCCTAAAAGGTGTTTCCTGTCCGGCTTCGGATATAAATGACACTTTTATATCATATATACCATCTGTGTTTCTGATGGATATGTCCCTATAAGCTCCATTGAATTTTTTCTTGAAATTGTAAGTTATAAGTTCAACCATATCAATAGAACCATCTTCTTTTATGGTAGTTTCTATGTTGAATTTGGACAGAGCTATTTCCTCTGATGAAGCTGAAACATTGAGTGGGTTAACAGAAATTATGAAAAACAGTACAAAAAGACCTAGAAGAAATTTTTTCATTGATAACCTCCTGAATTTTAAGAGTTTGTATTACATCTGCCATTTTATATAATTCCAGTATATATTGTTCTTTATAGAGGTGTCAATTTAATCTATGCTTGATTGTTTGAAAAACATTATAACGAGAATTCCAAATATTAATCCCTGTAAAACAATTGCCAGAAAAACAGATTAATAATGTAAATGAATGTATGTACTGTAAAATTACATAAAAATTGGAGAGTTCACATGAATATTTATTTTGCTGTTTTTATCTTTATTTTTGGAGTTATCATTAGAAGTTTTCTAAATGTTTATACTAGTTCAGTAAATATGTTTTTAAATACGGAAATGGTACAAGAAGTAGTTTAATCAACCAGATAAATATTATGATAATACGATGTATCTTTTTAAATCATTTCAAGACTCCCATAAATCAGCAGCATTTACATACTTAGGACCAAATAAAATTTTACTTGGAAATAAAAAACTGGTCACATGGCTTGATAGTACAAATGAACTTGCAAAAAGTCCTGATTGGCTCGCTGAAAAACGCGGCTGGTATAAAGATGCAGTTGAAAAAGATGGACAAAAGTAATTTATTTATTTAGATAATAAAAATGGTAAACATTTTGTTGTTTCAAGCAGTGATAAAAGTAACAATAATAAGGAGCTAAATGCTACTAAAAGCCCTTGGGTTAACAAAATTTATGCACTTCAATCCGGGGTATATAAGGATACTGCAAATAGCAAAATAGTAACCTTTGCAACAAACCAAACCACTGGTTGAAAAATTATTCAAGAGGTTGAGGAAGGGGATTTCTCTGTAAAAACAGTAATAAAAGGAAACAATGAAATTGCTTACATTACAAAATCATTTAATGATATGATTGGTAATATAAGTAAGCTGATTGCTGGAGTTAAATCTTCTATTCAAAATATTTCAAGGTCTATAGAATCATTACGAAAAATGGCTAAGGATCTGGAGAAAAATGCTTTTAACTGAAAATAATAAAGCTTACTCTTTAACCAAAATTTGTTTGTAATTATAGATATTCAACCTTTAATCCTGAAAGGAATTATAAATATATTAAAAAGTTGCCTTGGCAAAGGGATCCACTTTAAGAATTTCTGGGGGTTTTTATTTTTTATTAACATTTTATTTAGCAACATATGTTCTGTTTTTTATAATAGGTTATAATAATTGGTATATAAAGTAGGGATGGAGGAGTAAAATTGAAATACGATAAGTTAGTTGAACCTGTTGTTAAATGGGCTGGCGGTAAAAGGCAACTATTGCCTGAGTTAAAAAAATATATTCCTAAAAATATATCAACTTATTATGAACCCTTTCTTGGCGGAGCAGCAGTCTTATTTGATATTCAACCTAAGAAAGCAGTTGTAAGTGATATAAATGAAGAGCTGATTAATTTATATATGGCTATAAGAGATAATGTTGATGAGTTAATTGAGGATTTAAAAAAACATAAAAACACGCCAGACTATTTTTATAAAATTAGAGGATTAGATAGAGAGACAAGTATTTATTCGAAACTCACAAAAGTAGAAAGAGCTTCAAGAATTCATTATTTAAATAAGACCTGTTATAATGGATTGTTTAGGGTTAATATGGCAGGACAATTCAATTCTCCATTTGGAAATTATAAAAATCCTAATATAACTAATGAAATAACTATAAGAGCTGTTAGTAAGTACCTAAATGAAGCCAATATTAAATTAAAGTATTGTGATTATGAAGAAACTCTCAAATCTATTAGAAAAGGAGCTTTTGTATATTTCGACCCTCCATATGATCCTGTATCAAATAGTTCGAATTTCACTGGCTATGCTAAAGGGGGATTTAATAGGGATGAACAATGGAGACTAAGAAATGTATGTGATAAATTAAATTCCAAGGGAATTAAGTTTCTACTGTCTAATTCTTCAACAGATTTTATTTTAGATTTATATAAAGATTATAATACTAAAATAATACAGGCAAAACGCTTTATTAATTCTAATGGAAATAAGAGGGGAGAAATTGACGAGGTTCTGGTGAGAAATTATGGATAATATATTTAAAAATAAAAAGAAATAGTTAAATATTTTTCCAACCGACTTCTAAAATAAAAATACCTCTATTCATTTAAATACAATGTTTGAGGCTTTTTTTATGATGATTTTGAAAAATAAAAAACGGTTGGAAAAATTTCGAACAAACTCTTTATTGCCAATGTATTTAGGGTTATAATAAAAATAAAGAATGGCTAATTTACATTGGTTGAACCTTAACAAGGATTGTATTTAAATAAGAATTATTAAAAAGAATAAAAATGCATATCCTAGGTTGAACCTTAACAAGGATTGTATTTAAATGGAGTACCAGACAGGATTGTTTTAATACCACAAGGTTGAACCTTAACAAGGATTGTATTTAAATAACATGAGAAAATAAAATGTTGATTAATATAGGAAAGTTGAACCTTAACAAGGATTGTATTTAAATTTAAATTTCCTCCTTATAATTCCATAATCTTTGCTGGTTGAACCTTAACAAGGATTGTATTTAAATATCTATAAAGAATAGAGGAATTGATGGGGATACAAGTTGAACCTTAACAAGGATTGTATTTAAATCTAAAATACTACAAGGTGATATTCAAAAATATAGTGTGTTGAACCTTAACAAGGATTGTATTTAAATAGAGCTGCCAAAATGGTTAAGTCCTCTTACTAAAAAGTTGAACCTTAACAAGGATTGTATTTAAATAAGATTAAAAACTTTAGGTAAAAATATTGGTAATTGTTGAATCTTAACAAGGATTGTATTTAAATAATGCTTATGGATATTTGGCTTTTCAGGCAGTATAAGTTGAACCTTAACAAGGATTGTATTTAAATGAACACAATTTTATAAGGTTAAGAAGGTGGTTGGTTGAACCTTAACAAGGATTGTATTTAAATCCATTTTTAATCCTTAAAGATTTATCTTTACTGCTTGTTGAACCTTAACAAGATTTGACAAAAAAATATGATTTTGATACAGCATGGAAGACAATATTGGAAACCTTTGAAGTAGAAATAGTAGAACTGCTTTTTCCAGAACTTTTTTGTGAAATAGCATGGGAACTTGGAACAGAGTTTTTGGACAAAGAATTAAATGAAATACAAAAAGAGATATTTGATAAAGAGAGTAGTGAAAAAATAATTTCGGATAAAATCATAAAAACCAAATTAAAATGTGGGAGAAGTAAAATACTATTTATACATGTGGAGGTACAAAGTTACAGCAGTGGATATGAAGTTTTTGGGGAGAGGATGTTCAGATATTTTTACAGGATATGGGATAGATTTAGATATAAATATGATGACAAGTCGGAAATAGTGGCAGCAGTAATCTATACCTATAAAAGAGAAAGAGGAAAAGATAAAAGATATGTATATAAATTGCCGGAACTTTCAGAAGATGTACTTGTATATAATTTCAGGACTATGGATGTTGAACAAATAGAACTTGAAAGTATAAGGAATGAAAATCCGTTGAAATTGGTATTTAAAATGGGTAAAAAATTATTAAATACAGGAGTAACAGATGAAGAAATATGTAATGCAAAAATAGAGCTTGCAGGGGAACTTAAAAGTTATGATAAAGTAAAAAACAATGAACAGGTGAAGGTATTAGTAGATTTTTTGGAATATTTGTTTTTGATTGAAGATTCAGAGCTGGAAAACAAATATAAGCAATTAAAAAAATACCAGGGAGGTGTATTCAATATGTCTGTTGATGAAATAAGAAAAATACATTATACACAAAAGGGGAGAGAAGAAGGTAGAAAAGAAGAGAAGATAAAAATAGCAAAAAGTTTACTTGATATATTAGACATAAAAATAATTTCTGATTAGGTACTTTGTAAAAAGAGGCAGATTTTTAGTTGAAAAAGTAAAGCAAAGTGGAAAATGGAATAGATAGTCTGCTCTATTTTTCTTTTGTGGTGAATATGTATTGAATTCATCAAAAATATACTAGGCGATATTAATTTTTAAATATAAGAATTAATGAATGTTAATAAGGTTCAGATAAGGATGTATATTCCTTATAAGCAAATTTTATCTGGTCCTAAAAATTGCTTGATTTACTATTTTTATATGTTTAAATATTAAAGCTTACAGTTATGTCATATTTCTGTAAGCTTTATAGATACTATAGTATAATTTGTTGTGATAGACTAGATAGAGAAACAGGGAATGAAGTTGAATTTAATAAATAATATTTAAGGAGTAATTATTTATGGATATAGTATTTATATTAAAAGCAATTATAATAGGAATAGTGGAAGGTATTACTGAGTTTATACCAGTATCTTCCACAGGGCATATGATATTAGTTGGATGGGCAATTGGTTTTAATGGGGAGTTTGCAAAGATGTTTGAAGTGGTAATCCAGCTTGGTGCCATAATGGCAGTGGTTGTTTTGTATTGGGGAAAGATAAAAGATAGTATAATAGAATTTTTTACATTTATAGGTACTAAAGGAGAAAAAGGAAAAACAGGATTTAGATTTGGAATAAATATTATTACGGCCTCTATTCCTATGGGAATTGTAGGACTGATATTTTACAGTGAAATAAAATCCAAATTTACACCAGAGGCAGTTATAGCAGGATTTATAGCTGGAGGATTATTATTATTGGCAGTTGAAAAGATACATGCTAATAGAAAATTCAGAGTGAAAAGTATAGATAGTATAACCTCTATACAAGCATTTAAAGTAGGCTTATTGCAAATACTTGCCGTATGGCCAGGTATGTCAAGAAGTGCATCTACAATAATGGGTGGATGGATTGCAGGATTATCAACACCCATAGCAGCAGAATTTTCATTTTTCATAGCAATTCCAGCTATGATAGGAACCACAGGAAAGGATCTGTTTGAATTTAATTACTCAATAATGAGCACCACTTTGTGGATCTCATTAATATTAGGATTTGTTGTGTCATTTATTGTAGCCCTTATAGTGATGAAAAAATTTATTGACTATTTAAAGAGGAAACCAATGAAAATATTTGCAATATACAGAATTATAGCAGGCTTATTACTTGGTATATTGGTGTTTACTGGTGTTATCAAATTAACAGTTTAGAGTGGAGAGATTAAGGTGAATATTTTAGAAGTCAATAATTTAAATAAGATTTTAATGGGACATAAACCTACATCAGGAGATATAAAAATAAAGAATAAGAAAAAACTATTTATTGGAGATAAAAAAGGAGAATATATAGTCTCTTAGCGGTGCCTTAATATGGTATAATAAAACCGATACTATTTATCCGAATCTTGGAAAGTGAAAAATTTAAAGGATTATTAGTATGATAAAAGAAACTTTTTAATAAACAATTGAGGAGATAAATTGAATGAATACCTATTATGACATTTTAGAAATAGGCCAGGATGCCAATTCTGCACAAATAAAAAAATCTTATTTTAAAATGGTTAGAAAATACCCGTCAGAAAGATTTGCAAAAAAGTCTATGGAAATTCGAAAGGCTTATGAAATATTAAGTAATGAAAAAACTAGAAAAGAGTATGATAGTTTTATTAATATACCTGGCAATGCAAAGGAACGATTTGATGCTTCAAATGAACTCTTTAAAGAAGGTAAAAATCAAAAGGCTATTAAAATTTTAGAGGAATTACATAAGGAGTTTCCAAGCATATTGGTAATACAAAGTTTTCTTGGTGAGGTTTGTATTGAAAATAACAATAATGGTAAGGCCATAAAGATATTTGAAGAACTTGTGAAAGCAGAACCTGATAATGCAAGTTTTGCCGGATATCTAGCTAAGACATATTTAATGAGAGGATGGCATAAAAAGGCAATTAAAAGTTTTGAAAAAGCCATAGAATTAGATGAAGACAATATTTCCTTATGGATGGGTCTTAGCCAGGCACACATGGAAGGAAACAATATTAAAGAAGCTAAAGAAGTCCTTTATGAATTAATTGAAAGAAAAGAAAATGAAAACTTTATTATAAGTGCTTATCTTGCCATTTTCATTATAGATTTAAAAGAAGGTAATTTTGAAAGTATGAAAGAAAATCTTGAAAAGTTATCAGAAGAAGTAATTAAACAAGAAGATGAAAAAGAACATGTAGCATGGATATTACTTATGATTTCCAAACGGATGGTTGAAGCCGAAATGTTTGGACTTGCTGAAGAAATCTTAGAAAAGGCAGAAAAAATTACACCGGGTAATGAAGAAATAAGAAAACTTAAATTCAAGGTGGATAGATTCTGTAAATTTCAAGAAGAACTTTTGAGTCTGGAAAAAGATGAGGAGTACCATGAAGATTTTGTGAGTTTTGTATCCAGTAAAATATTGCCTGAGGAGTCAATGGGTTCAGAACTTTATATTCGTGGGGCGGAACATCAATTTTTAACGCATATAAATAAATATAGAAAATATGTTATATCACTTTCAAAAAAATATTCTAATTTATATGAGGAGTTAAAAGATTTTTTTGAAAAAGCATTTAATGGTAGTGAGAGAAATAAAATGATTAAAGAACATGAGAAATATTTTAAAAGCCGTGGAGGCAGGCTTGAAATGGCCCTTGAAGGCATAGGAGGGGAAAAGTTATTTAATAATGTAGGAAATAACGGGGATTGTGATCTTTGGCAGGGGATTCAAGATACTTACATAAGAGAAGAACCTAAAGTGGGAAGAAATGACCCTTGTCCCTGTGGTAGTGGCAAAAAGTACAAAAAATGCTGTGGCAAGTGAATGGGCAAATTTATTTAAGGATAGGCTATAAGCAAACCAGCATGTTACTAACTTAATAGTCTGGCATGCTGGTTATTTGTCATAAATTACTTACCGCTGGCACCGTAATTTGATAATACTCTCGCACTAGGATCATTTACGTCACAGCCTTCCCATTCTTTATTTGGCATCCAAAAGTCTACTATCATTTCTGCTTGGCCTGAATAGTATTTTTCAAAAATTTCCCTATATAACAATGATTCCTTTGTAAATGGTCTAGCATGATATTCATAGTTTTCACATATTTTTTCAAATTCTTCGTCACTATAGAATGTTTCTGCATATTCCTTTAAATAGTCCACCATGGAATGACCTACAGCGTCACTAAATGCTGCTTTTTCCCGGTATAAGATATCATGTGGCAGATAACTTCCTTCAAATGAACGTCTTAAAAGATATTTACCCATGTTGTATTTGTTTAATTTCTTTTCAGGGTCTATGGACATAACATACTTTACGAAATCCAAATCTCCAAAGGGTACTCTTGCTTCTAAGGAATTTGAGCTGATGCAGCGGTCTGCACGAAGTACATCGTACATATAAAGTTCTCGAATTCTCTTTTGCGATTCCTTTTGAAATTCTTCCGCATTTGGGGCAAAATCGGTATATTTATATCCAAACAATTCGTCGGAAATTTCACCGGTGAGAAGAACTCTTATATCAGAAATTTCATGTATTTTCTTGCAGATTAAATACATTCCCATACTTGCTCTTATTGTGGTAATATCATAGGTTCCGAGAATTTTAATAACTTCATCTAGTGAATTGAGTACCTCTTCTTTTGTCATATAGACAACGGTATGATCACTGTGAATGTAATCTGCAACTTCTTTTGCATATTTTAAATCAATGGCATCTTCAGTCATACCTACAGAAAATGTTCTAATTGGTTTTTTAGGATTCATTTTTTGGGCAATTGCACATACCAATGAGCTGTCTAAGCCGCCGCTTAATAAGAAACCTACAGGAGCGTCGGCATCCATACGTTTTTTCACAGCGGCCACTAATTTATCATGAATTTTATTGAATATAACGTCCAAGTCATCTTTACAATAGTCACTCTCTTTTGCTGCTATATCACAATAGCATGTAAATTTACCGTCAGTATAATAATGTCCTGGTGGAAATGGCATAATTTTGTCTGTAAGACCAATTAAATTTTTTGCTTCACTTGCAAATATAATTTTACCTGATTCAGAATAGCCATAAAATAAAGGACGAATTCCAATTGGATCACGAGCTGCAATGTAGCTGTCCTTTTTTCCATCATAGATAACAGTTGCAAATTCCGCATCCAATTTTGAAAACATATCCAGCCCGTATTCATAATACATGGGAAGTAATATTTCGCAATCACTATCGGAAATAAATTTATGTCCTTTTTTTATAAGATCTTTTTTAATCTCACGGAAGCCATAAATTTCACCGTTACAGATAGCTGCATCCATTTTTCTGGTAAATGGCTGCATTCCGCTAAAACTTAAATCCATAATAGAAAGTCTTTGAAAGCCCAAAATACCAGAGGGCAAAGTAAGAATTTCCATCATGTCCGGCCCTCTGGACTCTGTTCTTTGAAGAGCCTCTGCAAATTTTCCATGCTTCATATCTGTTCCTGTATAACACATGATCGTACACATATAATATTCCTCCTAATACAATAAGTTTAATAATTATCTTTTTGAATTTTATTTACAAAGCTGAAATACTGAAGTTTTAATTCCCCTACAAAAGTGTAGTCAGCCGACTTTTTATAATTTATTTTAGATATAAAAACAGCGTCAATTCGTCTTAATAATAGGACGAATTGACGCTTATCCGTGGTGCCACCTAATTTACCATAATATAATTGGTCTCTTTCCAGCTAATACTGGTATCCAAATAACGCATGGAATACGACGCTCCTACTTTATTTGAACCTGCTTTAAGAGGTTTAAATTAAATACACAAATATTTCGGTTTGCAACTTCGGAGTGTTATTCAAAAAAATCCTGCCTCCTGGGTTCACACTGTCCCCAGTTCACTGTTGGTGGAATATTTTTCCTACTTGTCTCCATCATAGCTTTTCTTCGATGAGTTTAATTCTAAACCGTATATATGTTTTTGTCAATACTTTTTTATAAGTAAAATTATCAATGTTAATAATATAACAAGCATATAGAATAAAATTTATTTTAAATTGCTATTTTTTTTGATAAAATCATAAAAGTATGGGCTTTAAACCTATGGCATATATTTATATTTTTATAAAAAATTAGTTATAAAGTTGATTGAATTATGAAAATTTAAATTATAGTTTTTTATCATCTATTGAATTGAACCAGTTATTTATAGCTTTAATAATTGAACTTATGCATCCATCATGGAAAGGGGACTTGAGATTGGCGATTTCAACAAGTTCCAAAAAGGACTTTGTACCTCCAACTTTGCATATCCTTATATAGTCCTCCCAGGCAGATTTTCTATTGTTCATTGCTTTTTTCCAGAATTGAAGGGCACATATCTGGGCAAGAGTGTAATCTATATAGTAAAAAGGTACGTTGAATATATGGGACTGCTGGAACCACCATGCTCCATTTTCTAAAAAGTCACAGCCGGTATAATCTTTATGGGGCAGATATTTTTTCTCTATATTCCTCCAGGCTTTTTTTCTATCTTCAGGGGTTGCCTCTGGATTTTCATATACATAGTGTTGAAATTCATCTACTGTAACTCCATAAGGTATGAATTTCACGGCACTTTCAAGATGGGCAAATCTGTATTTATTTGCATCTTCCTGAAAAAATAGATTCATCCAGGGCCAGGTGAAAAACTCCATACTCATTGAATGTATTTCACAACTTTCATAGGTTGGAAATATGCACTCTGGAATTTCAATCCATCTGGATAGATAAGTCTGAAAGGCATGGCCAGCTTCATGGGTTAAAACATCCACATCTCCTGAAGTTCCGTTGAAATTTGAAAATATAAAAGGTGCCTTATATTCTGGTATATAGGTGCAGTATCCGCCTCCAGCCTTGTTTTCTTTAGTTACCAGATCTAAAAGTTCTCCCTCCAGCATAAAGCTAAAGAATTCTCCAGTTTCTGCAGATAATTCAGAGTACATTTTACTGGCATTTGAAACTATCCATTGCGGACTGCCTTTTGGTTTGGCATTTCCTGTTGTAAATTCAAATTTTTCATCATAGTAGGTAAGAGTTTCAAGTCCCAATCTTTTTATCTGTCTATCATAAAGCTTTGAAGCTGCAGGTACAAGGTACTTTTCCACCTGCTTTCTGAATTTAGCTACCATTTCAGGAGTGTAGTCACTTCTTTTCATTCTTATATAACCTAGTTCCACAAAGCTTTTAAAGCCCAATTTTTGTGCTATTTTAGTTCTCACCTTTACCAGATCATCATATATTTTGTCAATTTCATCTTCATGATCTGTAAAAAATTTATATTTGGCATCTGAAGCATTTTTTCTTATTTGTCTATCTTTACTTTGAATAAAGGGGGTGAGACCAGATAAATTTCTTGTTTCACCCATAAAAGGGATCTTTGCAGAAGCGAGCAGTTTGGTATATTCCGATGACAATTTATTTTCAAGCTGAAGGTCTTCTATTACTTTGGGAGAAAAAGACTTTAAAGAAAATTCAGCCAGAGTGAAAAATTGCCTGCCTAGTTTTTCTTCCAATTCTTTTCTGAATTTTGATTGAACCAGTTCTTTGTAAAATGTAGAGTCCAGTTCATCGTATAGAGGGGAATATTTATCCCAATAGCTTTTCTCTTTATCATAATAGTTATCTTTTGTATTTATACTGTGTCGTATTTGAGCCAGGGTTCCCACGGTCTGCAGGTGATTTCTTATATTATTTATATGGTTTATACATTCAAGCTGTTTTTCACATCTATTAGCTGATTTTAATTCATCAACAAGAGAGTTAATGGACTTTTTGACTTCATCGTAGTCTGGTCTTTCATATTTGAATTCACTAAATTTCATGATATGCCTCCAATGCATTTAAATTTACTAATATTATAATATAAATGGATTAATTTTCAAAATAAATTATTCAGTTAATGAAAATTATTCACTTGACAGTAGTTTTAATAAAGTTTATTGTATAAATGCGGCATATGCTGTATTACATATTATAGAAAGAGGGTAAGTAAATGAAAAATCCTATAGTTACAATTGAAATGGAAAATGGGAAATTTATAAAAATAGAGCTTTATCCAGATATTGCACCTAATACTGTAAATAATTTTATATCATTGGCAGAAAAAGGATTTTACAATGGTACAATTTTTCACCGGGTTATACCAGGATTTATGATTCAGGGAGGAGATCCTGAGGGCACAGGAATGGGAGGCCCTGGTTATTCAATTAAAGGTGAATTTTCATCTAACAACTTTAAAAATGATTTAAAGCATGAAAAAGGAGTGATCTCCATGGCTAGAACAATGGCTCCCGATTCAGCGGGTTCACAATTTTTTATAATGGCAAATAATGCACCCCACCTGGATGGACAGTATGCTGCCTTTGGAAAAGTTATAGAAGGTATTGAAGAAGTATACAAAATAGTGTCACAGAAAAGAGATTATAATGATAAGCCCTATGAAGATCAAAGAATGAAGAGTTTAACTGTAGAAAACTTTGATAAAAAATATGATGAACCTCAAAAAGTAAATGATTAAACATATAAGATAATATTTTTATGGAAAGTTTGAAAAAATAGTAGCTCTCAATTATCCGTTGAGACTACTATTTTTTTATGATCAAAATCAAATGTTGTTTTTAATGGGGAGATTTTTGACCTATTGACTTCAATATTGAAAAATAGTACTATAATAAAATAATACGTTAATAGTATTATTTTATTATAGTACTAATATAGAGGAGGATATATGATGAATAATAAAAATACTTTTAAGGAAAACTCTAGAATGAATTTTGATAAACAGGCAGAAAACTATGATGATGGATTTGATGGAAGATTTGTACGAGTGATGTATGATGAAATTATTAAAAGGATAGATAAGTTTCAAAATGGAATTTTATTAGATGTAGGCTGTGGTACTGGAAATATATTATCACGATTATATGAAAATAAAAAATTACATTTATGTGGACTTGATATTTCAAATAAAATGATTGAAGTGGCTAGGAGGAATCTTAATGATGATATCCTATTAAAAGTTGGAGATGCAGAATTTATACCTTGGCCGGATAATACTTTTGATATAATTTTATGTAATGCTTCATTTCATCATTATCCTAATCCCCAAAAAGTACTTTTGGAAATGAAAAGGGTGGTAAAAGCAGATGGAAAATTGATTATAGGGGATCCTACTGCTCCACCTTTAATAAGGCAAGTATTGAATTTTATATTTGGTATATGTCATAATGGGGATTATAAAATATATTCTTTAAAAGAGATGAAAAAACTTCTAAGAAGATGCGGATTTAGACCTTTTGAATTTAAAAAGATAAATTATAAAAGTTTTGTTATCAGTGCATCTGCTTAGAAATAATTGTGGGGTGATAGTTTGGACAAAAAGTATGAAAAACAGATTAGAGAGTTAAGTAGCATATGGCATTCTATGATAATGGTATCTGACTATAAAAATGCAGAATCACGATTTTCAAGGATACAGGGGCTAAGTACCACGGAGATAGGAGTCTTAAGAATTATTTTTGAAAAAGAGGATGTTATTATAAGAGATATAGTTGAAGTTTTGAACATTCCTAAAAGTACTCTTACAAGCATGATAAATAGACTGGAAAAGCGAAATCTTATTAAAAGAACTATAAGCAGTAGAGATAAACGTTCTTATAGATTAGTGCTTACTGAAGATGGGATATTAGCACAAAAGGAACATGTTGAATTGGAAGAAAAAGTTTATAATAAAATAATGGGATGTCTGGATACATGGGAGGAGAGGGAAGAATTATTAAAACTTATGAGGAAAATTGTTCGTAATTTTACAGGGGAGAACAGCATAAAATGAAAAGTATACCAAATATCATATCCATATTAAGAATGGTACTATCCGTAATCCTATTATTTCTAAAACCATTTAGTCCTTTATTTTGGATTGTGTATTCTATATGTGGATTTAGTGATATTGTTGATGGATATATTGCAAGAAAGACTAATTCAACAACTAAGCTGGGAACAATACTTGATAGTATTGGAGATATTGTATTTATGAGTTCTGCACTTATTGCTTTGTTACCAATAATACGCATTCCAATGAAAATATTAATATGGATAATATGGATTTTCTTTATTAGAGTTATTTCACTGCTTATAGTCTATCTCAAATATCATACCTTTGCTATTCTTCACACATACGCCAATAAAATAACAGGATTGCTCTTGTTTTGTTTTCCATATTTATATAGATTTTTGGATATAAATATTATAGGATATGTGATTTGTGTTATTGCAAGCATAGCTGCTGTGGAAGAACTAATAATACATATAAAATCAAGGGAATTATCAAGAGACATCATAGGAATATTTTCCAAATTTTAAGATTAGAACATGAAAGTAAATCATTAGAACCTTGTCTACATTGATGAGTATTATATAGTAGTAATATAGAAATTTTAGAAATTAAATACTATTAAATTTGGGGATGAGGCTGTGGATTATAAATTGAAGGAGAAAGTAAAAGCTCCATTACAGAAGGAAATTAGTAGAGAGGCTAAAAGAGAAGGAATAATACTGGATCTAAGTGATTTACACTATATACTGGATCTTGATGAAAAAAATGAGGCATATCTTTTAATTATTGATTTAAAAAAGGTGTATTTTGATAGTCCTGAAAACAGTTTAAGCTTAAATGATATCGACTATATAGTATTTAGTGGAGATTTTGTTGAAGGTGGTAATTCAGAAGCATCCTTTGAAAAGGCATTTCATTTTATAGATATATTGAGCAAACAGCTTAATGTACCATATAAAAATATAATCATAGTACCTGGAAACCATGATTTGAGTTGGAATGTCACTATGAATAGCTATCATCTAGCCATTGGTACTCCCAGACCTAAAGATAAAGTAGTTACTAATATTGGAACTGACTTATTTTATTTAAGAAGAGATAGTAAAGAGTGGTATAAAAAATTTACAAACTATAGTAAATATCTATATGAAAGATTATATAAAGTACCTTTCCCAGAGAACCCTAAAGAGCAGCTTAAAGTTATACTAGGAGATTTTATAGATAATAAAAAATTAGCATTTTTTATGTTGAATACCTCAGCTCAGATTGACCATTTTCATCGTAAAATAACTTATTTTGATACGGAAGGTTTGATAAAGGCTTCAAGACAACTGCCTCAAAATAACGTAATAAAAATAGCAGTAGGGCATCATCCTGTAAATATTATAAGTGGATATGACAATAATATTCCTTTTGCAAATGTACTGCAAAATGAGAATTTCAAGATTTATTTACATGGTCATGTTCATAGAAGTATAAGCCTTGACTATTTAAATCCTCAAAATATAAATCCCAACATGATTATGATTGGAGCCGGAGCTTTAAGCGTTGGAAAAAATGGTTTATGGCCAGGTGTCCCGGGAAGATATAATATAATAAAAATATCCAAAACAGATATTCCAAATAAAATACTTGTATCTGTAAACACTCGTCAGCGTGAATATATAGGAAATTACTGGCAGCCAGCATATATATACTATGAAGACAATGGAAAAAGGCTAACTAATGTATGGAGCAATATCATATAAAACCATACCAATTTACTTCAATACAAAAATAGAGGTTAGATTAAAATAATCTGACCTCTTATTTTAAAGAACTTTATTCAAAAACTCTTTTGTCCTATTAATAATAAAATTAAACTTGAAACTTATAGTTTATTGACATTAATGAGATAATTGCATATAATAAACATATGAACAATAACTCATATGTTTATGTATTCATAAGAGATGTAGGGATTATGGAAAAGAAGCTTATTGTTTATTTTAGATGATGATCATAGTAAGATTTTTTTACTGGGTATTAATTTATATATGGGAAAATTTTAAACTATTAGGGGGAAGGGAGAATGGATAAAGTAGTTAAAAATGCTAATAGGAACAATATAAAATTGGTAACTAAAAATATTATTAAAAGTAGTGCCAGTGTTACAGCGAAGGAGTTTAACTCCAATATGAAAAGAGAGTTTGTGTTGGAAGGATTGGATTGTGTTAACTGTGCTGCCAAGATAGAAGAGAAGGTTAGCAAAATAGAGGGAATCAACTTTGCTAATGTAAACTTTCCAACTAAAATGTTAACTTTGGAGATCGGGGAAATTAATAGAACAAAAGAACTGATTGAGGCGGCTAAGGATGTGGTAAAAAAACTAGAACCTGATGTAAAGATAATTGAAAAAAGCTTACACAAACAATTGAGAAAAGAATTATTATTACAAGGATTATGCTGTGGAAACTGTGCTGCAAAGATAGAAACAGAATCTAATAATATAAAGGGCGTAAAATCTGCCATGGTAGATTTTGTCAACACAAAGCTTATCTTAGATATAGAGAACCCATCCAAGCAAAATGACATTATTCTCAAAGTTAAAGAAATTGTTAAAAGAATAGAACCAGATGCCAATGTTGTTGAGATCGAAAATAAAATTTATGAACGTAAAGAAGAGCACGGAGAAAACAGCAAAAAGAAAATGTTTATATTGGTTGTTGGTGCAGCAATTTTTGGAATAGCAACTGCTTTTAAATTCTCAAATGTCATAGAACTTATAATGTATTTAATAACCTATATACTTGTGGGAGGAGAAGTAGTTTTAAGAGCATTGAAAAATATAAGCAGGGGCCAAATATTTGATGAAAACTTTTTAATGAGTACAGCAACTATTGGAGCTTTTGCTATCGGCCAATATCCAGAGGGTGTAGCAGTTATGCTTTTTTACCAGTTAGGAGAGCTGTTTCAGGGAATAGCTGTTAATCGTTCGAGAAAGTCTATTACGGATCTTATGGATATAAGACCTGACTTTGCTAATTTAAAGATAGGCGATGATATTAAAAGAGTATCACCGGAAGAGGTTAGTGTGGGCAATATCATATTGGTGAAACCAGGAGAAAAAGTACCCCTAGACGGTAAAGTAGTTGAAGGGAATTCAATGGTAGATACATCTGCTTTAACTGGTGAGTCAGTCCCAAGAGAAGTAAGAGCAGGAGACAGTATACTAGGAGGAGTCATTAATAAAAATGGATTGCTTTCTATTAAAGTAGAAAAGGAATTTGGAGATTCTACTATTGCAAAGATACTTGATTTAGTTCAAAATGCAAGTAGTAAAAAAGCTCCAACTGAAAATTTTATTACAAAGTTTGCTAGATACTATACTCCTATTGTGGTTTTTTCAGCCGTAGCCTTAGCTGTACTACCTCCATTATTTATTGAAAGTGCTACTTTCTCACAGTGGATATATAGAGCATTAGCATTCTTGGTAGTATCTTGTCCTTGTGCTTTAGTGGTATCTATACCTCTTGGTTTCTTTGGAGGAATAGGTGGGGCTTCAAAGTATGGGATACTTGTTAAAGGTGGAAATTACCTTGAAGCTTTAAATAGTGTTGAGGGTGTAATATTTGATAAAACAGGGACACTTACAAAAGGTGTATTTAGGGTAACGGAGGTAAAATCACAAAACAATATTTCAAGAGATGAACTTATAGCTTATGCGGCCCATGCAGAAAGTTATTCTAACCATCCAATAGCAACTTCTATATTAAATGCTTATGGAGAGGAAATAGTTAAAGATTCAATAGAAAACTATGAAGAAATATCAGGTCATGGCGTAAAAGTTATGATTCAAGGTAAAGAAGTGCTAGTGGGTAACTATAAACTGATGAATAAAGAAAATATAATTTATGAACAGGTTGAAACAGTGGGTACAGTAGTTCATGTTGCTGTAGATAAAGTATATGCAGGATATATAATAATATCTGATGAAGTTAAGGAAGATTCAGCAAAAGCAGTTAAGGCTTTAAAGGATATAGGTATTAAGAGAATAGTTATGCTCACTGGCGATAATAAAACAGTTGGAACTAAAGTTGCCAAACAGTTAGGGCTAGATGAAGTTTATACTGAACTTCTTCCGGACGAAAAAGTTGAAAAGATGGAATTATTTGATAAAGAAAAATCATCAAAAGGCAAATTGATATTTGTAGGGGACGGTATAAATGATGCTCCTGTCTTAGCCAGAGCGGATATAGGTATAGCAATGGGAGGAGTAGGATCTGATGCAGCAATTGAAGCTGCTGATGTAGTTATAATGACCGATGAGCCTTCAAAGATTGCTTCAGCCATAAAAATAGCCAGGAAAACTAGACACATCGTAATGCAAAATATAATCTTTGCATTAGGTATTAAAGTAATCTTATTGGTACTTATAGCATTGGGTTTAGGTACTATGTGGGAAGCTGTATTTGGAGATGTGGGAGTAACTTTACTTGCGGTATTGAATTCCATGAGAGCTATGAAGACGGTTAACATTTAATATAATTGTATTTTGTGCAGTCATTAACATTGTGACTGTACTTTTTTAGTGTGAAAAATCACAAATAATTTTAAAAAATCATGTAAAAATTTTATGTATTATCTTTCTTTAGATAAATAGTTTGGACCTGATTGATAATTTTTAAATCATTTGGGCATTTATAAACGTTATATAATGTAGAGGATGTTTTTTGAGGGATATTAGGAGGATAAAACTTGATTCAGGAATATAATATATTACAAAAAATTGAAAATGACAATACAATTTGTTTGGAAGATTTGATTAATCTTTATTATCCAGATGTATTTCGATACTGCCTTTGGCATACACCAAATCGTCAAGCGGCAGAAGATGCTACTCAGGAAACATTTTTAAAGACTATTCGCTATTTTAAAAAATATATTCATTGTGGAAAATTTAAATCTTATGTATATAAAGTAGCTTCAAATGTATGTATTGATATTTGGCGTAAAAAGGGAATGGAGTCTCTGCCTGAAAATCTGGCATATATGGAAAATGGATTTGCACAAACTGAATTTGATTTGGACTTGAAGTGTCTGGTAGAAAATTTGCCTGAAAAATATAGAGAAATTGTATTACTAAGGTTTGCACAGGATTTATCCATGAGAGAAATTGCAGAAATAGAAAATATACCACTTAGAACTGTACAATCGCGTTTACGGGCGGCACTGAAACAAATTAAGAAAAATGTTAGAAAAGGAGAACAGGCTCATGAATAAAAAACTATGTTTGGATTTAAAAAAGGTTCTTAATACATATCCAATATATTCACAGAATCATGTTAATGAGACTATCAACGTAGTGTGTAAAGAATATGAAAATTATAAAGGAAGACAGAGAATTGGGTATATTCAATTTTTATTTCGTCAAATTTTATTTATAGGTAGAAAAGTATGGATGTATCAGGGAGTAATATTGATTTTCATGTTTTTGATGCTAAATATAATCTTTGATGGAGATTTTAAATATATTGTGAATCGTCATATTCCAGATCTGCTTTGTTTCTATGCAGTTTTTATTACTATAACTGGTTTACCATTTCTCCATAGATCAAGACAATACAGGATGTATGAAGTGGAATTAGCTGCATGTATATCAATATCTAAATTAGTATCAAGCAGACTAATTATCATTGCCATTGGGGATAGTGTTTTTTTGATTACTATTGTCCTTATTATGTTGAATAAAGTGAATATCTCCACTATTTTTATAATATTTTATTTACTATTGCCATTCTTAATATGTTGTTGTGGTTGTATTTTTATTCTCGGCTGTAATCATAAGCAATATGGTGTATTTATTTGTGAAATTTTCTGTTTGCTTATATTACCTTTACAATCCTTATTCCATAGATTAGTACCACAGGTTTACTATCAAACATCTTTAATCGGATGGATTGTACTTAGTATTTTTTTTGCAGTAATTCTTGCTTTTCAAATATATCAATTAATAGCAAAATCAAACAAGATATATGATTATTCTGTCGTTTAATAAATTTAATTTCTAGATTGGAGTGATAACCATGGAACTTGAAATTTGTAATTTGACCAAGCAATATAAAGATAAAATTGCTGTTAACAATGTAAGCTTGAATATATCCCCTGGTGTATGGGGACTTCTTGGTGCAAATGGTGCTAGAAAGACTACTTTAATAAGAATGATTGCTGGCATTATGGTACCAACTTCAGGAAAGATATTATATGATGGGATTGAAATTGGTGTACTTAAGGGAGCTTATCGTGATATTTTAGGGTATCTACCCCAGGATTTTGGTTTCTATCCTGAATTTACAGTGATGGATTATCTGAAATATATTGCAGCTTTAAAAGGCCTTACTAAATATGATACAAAAGAAAAAATAGATGAATTGCTTCAAATACTTACTCTTACTGAAGTTAGAAAAAAGAAAATTTCTAAACTTTCTGGAGGAATGAAGAGACGGGTAGGTATTGCACAAGCCCTCTTGAATGATCCGGAAGTTTTAATATTAGATGAACCAACCAGTGGTCTTGATCCAGGAGAACGTGTGAAATTTCGCAAACTTATTTCTGAGTTTGCTCAAGATAGAATTGTGTTGATTTCTACTCATATTGTTTCTGATGTGGAATATATTGCTACCTGCAATGCCATTATGAAAGATGGAGAAATCATTTCCACGGGGACTACTGAAGAACTTGTAAAAACTGTTGAAGGCAAGGTATGGGAGAGCATAATATCACCTAGACAACTTACCCATTATGAAAAAATTGCCCGTATTGTAAATGTATTAAATGAGGAAGATGGAAATCTTTCTATAAGGTACTTGTCAAATACACCAGATGTTCCTAATTCAAAACATGCTATTCCACGGCTTGAGGATTTGTATTTATGGCTTTTCCCTGAAGATGGAACAGGAAAGGAGAAAATTTGATATGAGCATTTTTTATTTGGAATTGAAGAGGGTGTTAATAACTCGTTCAACATGGATTTTGCTGTTGGCAGCTATTTTATTGACTGGAATTATGTCATACTTTCCCATATCATATGTTCATTATACCTATATTGATAAAATTGGAGAAATTGTAAACACCTCTGGAACAAAGGCCATAGAAGCAAATAAAAGAATTATAGTACAGGGAGAGATTACACCAGATAAAATACATAAAGCAGTTGAAAATTACCAGGAAGTTACAAAGAAATATGGAAGTATTTATAGTGAGGATATTCCCCAAGATATCTATAATGAAAAGATACTTCCGGTTCGATATATAATAGATCGGTTGGAGAGTGTATATGCAGACCCAAATACAAAGGCACCTGTAGATTTAAGTAAGATTTCTCCCGAAGAAGCTGCGGCAAATTTCTATAAAAAATATACTGAACAGATAAAAAATGGAGTTTTGGATCCTGTATCACAAAAGAAGGCGCTTTCTATGTATGAAAAAGTAGATAAACCTTTTAAATTCATATATGGCTATGGCAGCAGTGATGCTGGAAGCTATCTTATTATATTGATTTTTCTTTTAGTAATTATATGCACATTTATTACTGCACCAATATTCTCTGCAGAGTATCAGACAGGAGCAGATAGTATATTGAGGTGTACTAAATATGGCAAAGTAAAACTTTCTGTATGTAAAGTAATTTCTGCTATTTTGATTTGCAGCATAACCTTTGCAATTTGTATTTCTATATTTAGTATTATTGAAAACAAGGTGTTTGGATGGGATAGTCTAAAGGCATCACTTCAAAGTGTAGAAGCTATCTGTCTTCCTCCTATAAGTGTTGGTGAAACCCAGATGATTACTGCAGTGGCAGGCATGTTGACACTTATTGCAGTTGTCAGCTTTACACTGTTTTTATCTGCAAGATGTAAGAATATAGCCAATTCAATTATAATAAGCGTTGTATTTTGTATATTGCCCCTTATACTTAGTTCTATTTCCGGAAGCAATATTATGAATTGGATTAGAATGATTTTGCCATCTGGGGGTACAGGTCTTGGAAATAGTTTTGGCTGTGAACTTGTGGGACTTACCTTTCTTAAATTAGGTTCTTTTAGTTTATGGGCACCATATGTAATAACTGGCGCAGCGATTATTTCCATTCCTTTGTTTGTAGCCCTCACAATTTTGTCCTATTGCAAACATGAATTGGTTTAATATTTATTTTGAAATTAATAAATTTGGTAGTAGATCAGCTCTTACAAGCAAACTCCACCTGAATCTTAGAAGAACTTGATTAACTTTATTGACTTCATTTGCTATAATTAATATAGATTTTTGAAATGTTCTACTGTCAAAAGTCAATAATTTGGTTATTTTCTCTACATTTTTTATAGCCATGATGTAATAAAGTAAATAAATATGGATAAGACTGGAGGAAGCTATTTATGATAAGAAAGGCAGAGGAACAAGATATTCCTTTTTTACTAGATATATATAATGAGGCCATATTAAATGGTACAGCAACTTTTGATTTAGAACCTAAAACTCTAGAAGATAGGAAGCAGTGGTTTTATGATCATATTGAAACACATCCTTTATTGGTATGTGAAAAATATGAAAAAGCTATTGCATATGCAAGCTTGTCTACTTATAGAGAGAAAAAAGCGTATGATGGAAGTGTGGAGCTTTCTATCTATATTCATAAAGACTATAGAGGAATTGGGATCGGGAAACAGTTAATGGAAGCAATTCTTAATCTTGCGAAAGAAATTGATGGAATTCATACAATCATATCTATTATAACTGCAGGCAATGAAGTTAGTGATAGGCTCCACGAAAAATTTGGATTTACCTACTGTGGGAAAATTAAAGAAGCAGGGTATAAATTTGGACAATATTGTGATATTAATGTTTATCAGATTATGGTATAAGTATTAAACTATTCTGTTGCTTATGATAATTTCTTTTTCATCTTTAAAAAAGTTATTAAGATAATCTGTGAGGAGTATAATTCAGCAATTTATATGTAAAACTACATATAGGAGATGATAGGCTTGGATGAAAATAGAGTGAAAGAAATACTTGAATCTAAAGGAATTATAGAAGTAAAGTATAAAAATAATCCTGTGTGGCTTGAAAGTATAAGTACGGATAAAGATGATAAGATACAGGTTAAGGATTTAAATACAAATGAACACTTTAGTGTAAATATTATAGATTTAAAAGAATAATGTTATCTTGACCTTTAACGTTTTTATAATTCATTCCATAAAGACTTGTACTCTTGTGGTAGAAAAGTATAAGATACTTAAGTTTAATAGGTTAAAATTGAAAAGTACTATCTCTGATATATAAAATACCCACTAGCTAGCAGCGGGTATTTTATGTTGAATGTTTCTAAAGGGTCTTTGTAGACTTCACAAATATAAATTTGTAAGCTTGTACCGATATAAAAGGTATGGAAGACATCAGGTATATAATGCCAAGTTGATTTAGGGTGAGTTCTTTAACTTGAAATATATTCCTCAATAAAGGTGTAAATAGCACTGAATTTAAAAGTACTAGTCCTAATCCAAAGGCAATCCATACGTATTTGTTGGAAAATATGCCAATTTCAAAAATTGATTCTTTAGATCTGCAGTTGAATCCATGGAATAGTCTTGATAGGCATAATGTGGAAAATGCCATGGTACTTGCAAGTATTTTGTCTCCCATATTTAATCCTATACAGAAGAAAATTATGGTATATAAAGCAATAATTGGACATTAAGTCAATATTTCCTTTCCAAAAGTTTTTGTTAGAATAGGAGTATTTATATTTCTTCCGTTTGAAACTGATTTTACTATGGTGGCAAAATTATCATCTGTTAAAACCATAGAAGCTGCATCTTTGGATACTTCCGTACCTGTTATACCCATTTTTTCTCTATGTTGTTGTTCATATCTAAATCTTTGAAATTCAATGTTTTATGATTCACATATAGTTTTTTTACAGTCATTTTATTTTGTGTCAGAATTCCTGTTTTATCTGAACATATTACGGGAACACTTCCCGGTCTCTCCACAGTCTTGAGTTTTTTATAATGGCATTTTCTCTGGCCATTTTTTGAGTACCCAGGGCAAGAACTATAGTGACAATGGAGCTTAAAGCTTCCGGGATGGCTGCTACTGCCAGTGCTACTGAAAACATTATGGAGTCTACGATTGAGTATCCTCTGAATACATCTAAAATGAAGATTAAAGCACATATGATAAGTATGATGGTTGAAAGTTTTTTGCTGAAATTGTCCAAATTTATCTGAAGGGGTGTTTTTTTCTCCTCAGTATTTTTCAAAAGGTAAGCTACATTTCCAAGTTCCGTATTCATACCTATACTGGTTACAACCATAACTGCCCTTCCGTAGGTTACAAGGCTGCCGGAAAAAAGCATATTTTTTCTATGTCCAATAGGTACATTTTCCTCTTCTATTGTATTTGTTGTTTTTAACACATTTTCTGATTCTCCTGTAAGTGAACTCTCATTTACCTGAATGCTGTAATTTTCTATTATTCTGCCATCTGCACTTACATAGTCTCCTGCTTCTAGATACAATGTATCTCCTGCTACAACTTCCCTAGAAGATAGTTCTACCTGTGTTCCATTTCTCAGCACTTTCGCTCTAGGGGAGGAGAGAGATTTCAAACTATCCAGTGATTTTTCAACTTTAACCTGCTGTATAGTACCTAAAATTGAATTGAGAATTATAACTGCAAATATGACTAGAGCACTTTCAACATTGCTTAAAAATGTTGTATCCATATTCCTGGTGCCTTTTTTCTACCTCTAAATCCTTTAATCCATTGGAAGAAACTCGATGCTTCGGATAAATAAATGATTACTTAAAATTGGAATATATAAATTATTGTAAATGGATATATGTAATGATATTATTATTTTAGAAATGAACTGCAGTTGTAAGTAAGGGTGTATTAGGTTATGACGAGGTGTAAATAATGAGAACCGTGGTAATATACAAGTCAAAAACAGGTTTTACAAAGAAATATGCACAATGGATTGCAGAAGAGTTATCAGCTGATATTTTTGATATATCAAAAGTTACTATAAATATGGTGACTGCATATGATATCATAATTTATGGAGGGAGTTTGTATGCAGTAGGTATAAATGGGGTAGGGTTAATAACAAAAAATATTGATAAACTTAAAGATAAAAAGATAGTTGTTTTTGCAACAGGGGCATCACCACCAAGAGATAGTGTAATAAGTGAAGTTAAAGGTAAAAATTTTACTTTAGATCAACAAAAATATATTAAGTTCTTTTATTTAAGGGGAGGATTTAATTATAGTAAATTGAACACTTTTGATAAATTTCTTATGACATTACTGAAATGGAAGATAAAGAATAAAAAGAAAGAAGAATTGACAACTGATGAAATAGGTATGCTTGCCGTATATGACAAACCAGTGGATTTTACAAGAAAGAAGAATATAGATGAAATAATAACTTATGTTAATTCAATTATGGAAAAATCATGAAAAGCTGCTTTAAAAATTTTTTGAAGCAGCTTTTCATGAATATATTTTTTATTCATTTTCCGATTTTAGAGAGTCAGTCATTGAAATTCTGTTGATTTTCTTCCTGTTTAGAGTTTTGGACAATTCATAGGTCAGATATATTATGATAAACCCTAAAATGATGTATATATAGTTTATAGTTACAGGAAATGAAATGCTCATATCTTTGGTTGCAGAATTAAATAGTGAGTTCAAAAATACAAGGATCAGTGGTATTCCCAGAATATAACCTACAAAAACCATAAGTGAAGAACTGTTTAATATGAGAGAGTAAATCTCTTTTTTTCTATATCCCAATATTTTAAGCAGTCCTATATTTTTTCTGTTTTCTTCTATGATTAAAGAAGTTACTACATATATAACTATGAGACCTATTATGAAGGATATAACTGATATAGAGCCTATGGTTAATTTAAGGGGCTGTATCATTGCATTAAAAGATTTTTTTATATCCTCCACTGAAGCAGTAGTAAGTAGCTTGTCTTCTGAAATTTTCAGTTTGTCTGAACTCCAAAGGCCCATATAGCTGTGAGGTAGATAGCCAAACATATGATCAAATTTTTCTATTGGCATATATACATATTGCCCCAAATAAGTTTCTGCGATATCATCTATTTTTATGTTGTATTCTTTTGAATCAAGCTTGTTTATAACATTTACAGTATCATTTGGCCCTAATCCAAGTTTGTCTGCAAGGGGTCTTGTGACAATAACTTTATCCGTATCCAACTTATTTCCTGCACTGTCTTTCAATGAAACGTATTTTGAATTGGGGCTTATTCCGTATAGAGTGATATTCATCTTGTTGTCATATTTCAAGTTTAAGGGTATTTCGCAAAAGGCTTCACCTGCTGTAGGTTCTCCACTTTGGATAGAATTAAAAATGTAGGCATAATTGTATTTAAATGATTCATTGAAAGCATCCTTCATAAGATAGTCCATAGAACTTTTGGCGGCAAATCCAAAGAGCAGAAACATTGTTGCAAATATAACACCAAATAAAAGAAATATACTTCGGGGTATGTTTCTAAGCTGTTCTCTGATCTTGAACTTGGTGGAAAATTTGAATCTGTCAAGTTTTAATTTTCTTTCCATAAAGCCTACCTTATTTTTCCCGTAGTTGTTTCTTATCAACTGTATGGGAGAATATTTGAGGGTGGATCTTATTACAAAATAGCTGCAAGTTCCTAGAAAAATTACAGGTAGAAGGATACTTGATACTATATATTTTGCGGTAAAGTTTATGGAGTCCATAGGCATATTAAAATACTGAAGCATTAAATTGACCATGGGTTTTGAGAAGATGGCTCCAAGTACGGTTCCAATTAGTCCACCTGTAAATGCAATGGGTAGGGGATACATAAGGTAGTGTTTTGTGATTTTCCCCTTGTTATATCCAAGAGCATAAAGGGTTCCTATAATTGCAGATTCCTTTTTTAGCATCCTCCATATAACAGCTCCTGTGAGTATGCAGGTTAGGAGTAATAAGGCAATTGGCATGGAGGAACTTATTTGATCTATGCTGTTGAGCTTTGCACTTACATAGGTTACTCTTGGATTTTCACTGGTATTTGTCCACTGAAGTACAATTATATCTTGACTTTTTAGGTAGTTTTTAAACTGCAGTATTTTAGAATCCACATTTCCTTCACTGTCATTAAATTTTATACTATAGAAACTGTTTTCGCCTTTAAAATTACTAAAATCCTTCTTACTTATTACCCCTATTCCAAAACTATTTGGATCATTTATTAAATCCGTTTTCGATTTCAGAGGGTATATATAGTTGGGTAGTGACATAAAGCCTGATATCTTAAAGGATTTCCCATAGATTTTTATGTGGTCATTGATATTGAGAGCATTTGCCTTTGCATAAGCAGGATCAATCAGAATATCATTTCCATTTAAGTTTTTTCCCTCAATGATTGCGGGAATGTTTATTTTTGTATTTTGACTGAATGTCCTAAGAATGTTGTTATTTGACATTGTATAATCAACTGTTAAAGTCTCTTCTATGTCCATGTTGAATTTTGCCTTAAGAGAATCTAGATTGTTTAATCTTTTATCCAAAATAAAATCTGCATCTTCCTGGTTGTAGTTTTTTTCAAAAGAAGATGATATACTTGATATATTGCTGGAAAGCAAGTTGAACATAGTAAATAGAACACAGCTTAAAATGATAAGCAGCAGAGTACCCATATATTGTGACTTATTTTCCATAATGGTTCTTTTAATTTTTTTATTTATGACCATTACCATTCAATCCTTTCTGCAGGAATTATATTTTTATTTATTTTGTTTTCTAAAATTTTTCCACTTCTCACTTTATAGATTCTATGGGCCATGGAACTTATAGCTTCATTGTGGGTTATCATGAGTATAGTTGTACTAAAATTTCTGTTGATTTTCTGCAGCAGTTTCAATATTTCCCTTGAAGTTAAAAAGTCCAGTGCTCCTGTAGGCTCGTCACATAAAAGAAGGGATGGATTTTTAACTATAGCTCTTGCAATTGCAGTTCTCTGCTGCTCACCTCCGCTGAGTTCATTTGGGAATCTGTATTTTTTATCAAGCATATCTACATCCTTTAATATCTCATCTGTGGACAATGGATGTTTGCTTATATTTGAAACAACTTCAATATTTTCACCTACAGTGAGGTGGGGTATAAGATTATAAAACTGAAATATAAATCCTATTTTCTTTCTTCTATATTCAGTAAGCCTTTTATCCGAAAGTTTGGTGACTTCTGTGTTATCTACTATAACTGATCCATGATCACAAAAATCCAGTCCGCCTATTATATTGAGCAGAGTGGATTTGCCGGAGCCTGAAGGACCAAGAATTGCACCAATTTCCCCATTGTCGAGAGACAAATTTACATTGTCTAAGACAGGAGTAACTATATTACCTGTTTTATAGCTTTTCTTTAAATTATTAACCTGCATGAACATTTTATTTTCCTCCCATTCCATTCTTTAAAAGCTCAATCATGGACTTAATCTCTTTCTCATTTATTTCAAAATCTTCATCTATAATATCTCTTCCATTTTCCCTTGAGTTTCTCATCATGTGTTCTTTAAATCCCATGGATACCGCTGTAATGAATATGGAAAGCATGTTGTCATCTATGTCTTTTCTTATAGAACCATTTTTTTTACCATTTTGGATTAATTTTAGTGTATATTCATTTAAAATATCCATCATATAGGACATGGATTCATCAGTTAAATTTTTATATTTTCCAAGGAATACATCCTGGACAAATATTATAAGTTTTCTTTCCTCTCTCATCTGAACCCACAGGGATTTAGAATTTTTATGGAATAAATCAAAAATATTTATATCTTTATTATCAGAGATAAAATGGTTACCATATTTTTTACCGATAAAATCTGTAGACCATTTTACTGAAAAGAAAAATAGTTCTTTTTTATTGTTGAAATACTGGTATATGCTACCTTTTGATACATTGGCGTTTTTAGCTATATTACCTACATTTGCTTTTTCAAAACCTTGCTCTGAAAATTCATTTACAGCAGAACGCATTATGTTTTCTTTCTTTTTTTCTTCCAAATTTAAAAATGTTTTTTTTGGCATTACACTATACCTCCATATAATGTGACTAATAAGTCATATGACTTATTAGTCACATTATAATACTTAATTTTATATAAGTCAAACTGTAATAAATCTTCAAAATATATAATTTCCATCAAAGTATATTGACAGTCATAGTAGTTTGATATATATTGTAATTGGGCAATCAAAGAAATACAATGGGAGGTGATAGGATGGACTTAAAAACACCATCAGATCTACTGCGGGGACATACAGATACTATTGTTTTATCCATTTTGATTAAAGGAGACAGTTATGGGTATAAAATTCATAAAGCAATTATGGAAAAAGCTGAGAATCAGTTTGAATTAAAAGAAGCAACTTTGTATTCAAGTTATAGAAGGCTGGAGCAGGGTGGGTATATTACTGCTTATTGGGGAGATGAATCCCAGGGAGGGCGCCGTAAATACTACAGAATTACTGGAAAGGGAAAGGAACTGTACAGACAAAATAAAGAAGATTGGGAATTTTCACAGAGAATACTCAATAAATTGTTGGAGGGGGAATGATAAATGGATATGAAAGTACAGGTTTATATAGATAGGTTATTTCAAGATTATGAAGATACCCCAGAACTTAAGGATTTTAAGGAAGAAATTGCAATCAATTTGCAGGAGCGTATTAAAGAATTTAAAAGCAAGGGTGATTCTCCTGATCAGGCCTTTGATAAGGCATCGGCTGAACTAGGTGATATTACTGAGATTGCAGATCAGATCAGCCGCCAGAAGAGAAAGGAGGTAATTGACAAGATGTATGTACATTCAAAAATACCAATTGATAAAAAACATGCTGCAGGGTATGTAATTGCAGGTGCTATTGCACTATTTGCAATAATCTCTGCATTTACTGCTTATTTTAGTACAGGTGATATATCTACGGGAGTATCTATTTTATCGGTATTTATTTCAATCTCCACAGCTATGTTTGTATTTTTGGGTCTTACCCAGGAAACGGACAGTGATTTTCCTATGAAGTGGAAGCGTGCTCTGGTATATGGAATTTCATCAGCTGCAATTGCCTTTGGAGCTTGTATTTCGGCTACGTTGTATTTTATGAAAGGAATGGTGCTTGAATCTGTATCTGGAAGTCTTATACCTTTTGTGATCCCGGGACTTTGTGTGCTGGTATTTCTACTGCTTACTGAAAAGGATAGACATAAACCCTGGGTACTGGAAAGAGAAAAAGTGTGGAGGGAAAATTATGCTAAAGTCTATAAGGATCCCAAAGTTATGGAACAAAGGGGGCTTTTGTCTGGAGCACTTTGGTTATTTGCAGCAGCGCTTTTTGTAGTATTTGGCTTTGTAATTGGCTTTAAATACTCCTGGGTAGTATTTCTGTTTGCAGTTGCTGGGGAGGTGCTTATAGAATTCTGGATGAGTTCAAGAAGTAAAACTTGATGGCATATTAACTTATTAGGGGTAAATTAAAAGGACTAAGTCCTGTTCAATACAGGATTCAGCCCTACACAGTTTTCAAAACGTGCTTCTTTTGGAGCATATATGAATATATTCATGCAGTTTTTATGATCTCTTAGACTACAATAATACAGCTTTCTTTATCAGCCAGGTTAAGTATGATTTGTCTTTCAGCATCGAATATTTTATCTTGATTATTCTTTGAAGAATCTCTTAAAGGAAAAAGCATAATTTATGGACAGCGGTGGATATTTGAACATGTAAATCAATGAGTCAATAGAGATTACACATCCATATCTTGATATAACTACAGTAGATTTAGTTGAATTTTACGGAATGTCCCATAATCCAGAAGCAAATTTAAAAAATGTTCTTATATTTGGAGATGCACAGGTAGATCGCTCACCCTGTGGTACTGGAACCAGTGCAAAACTGGTCCATCTTTATGAAAAGGGTAAAATAGGTCTTAATAAACTTATCCTAAATAATTATGATCCTCATGAATATGGATTTCTTATTGAAAAAGGGTATGATAAAATGAAAACAAGCTTTATTTAAATTAGAAGAAATGTTTGATAAGGGGAGAAAAAGCTTTGGAAAAACAATTGACTAGAATTAACCCTAAAGTACTTTTGTTGATGGGAGTATTTGGAGTATCTTTTTCATCCATATTTATAAAATATTCAAATGCTCCCAGCCTGGTTATAGCTACATATCGTTTGGGGTGGACAGTTCTCATCCTGTTTCCTTTAATAGGAATGAAATTTCGTGGAGAAATTCTAAAATTAAAAAAAGATGATATTTTGTGGAATATACTAAGCGGATTTTTCCTGGCAGTCCATTTTTCACTTTGGTTTGAATCCTTGAAATTCACATCAGTTGCCAGTTCCACAGTGCTCGTAAGTACGGAAGTTATTTTTTCTGCCCTTGGATTTGTGCTTGTATTTAAAGGTAGAATAAATAGATATGGAATACTTGCAATTATAATTACCTTTTTAGGAAGTATAGTAATTGCCGCAAATGATTATGGCGGCGGAAAAAATGTATTGTATGGAGATGCTCTGGCACTGCTTGCAGCTGTTATGGTTGCAGTATACACATTAATTGGAAGGAAACAAAGGGATCATCTTAGCACCACGGTATACACATTTGTAACCTATAGTGCATGTTTTATTACACTTATTATATTTGATTTTATAAGTTATACGCCAATTTATGGGTATGGAATCAATGAAATCATTCTTGGACTTTTACTTGGCATTTCCTGTACATTATTAGGCCATAGTGTATTTAGCTGGTGTCTTAAGTATTTAAGTCCCTCTTATGTATCTTCAGCTAAATTGTTAGAACCGGTATTTGCTTCCATACTGGCAGCATTGATTTATGGGGAAATCCCACAGATTTCACAAATTATAGGGAGTATAATTGTCATTGGTGGAGTGTATATGTATTCTAGGTATGAATAGATACAGAATTCTGAGTTACATGGGTATATAGGGGTACCAAAAGGGTTTGGCTATGGCCTTTAAATATAGCCACCAATGCGGGAAACCGTAAATAAAATTAAACTATATATATGTATGTGGGAGATAGGCACTGGGAAAACTAGTGCTTATCTTATTTTTATAAAATAATGAAATTTGTTTACAAATAGTTGTTATATATGACATTAGACCGTAACAAATACCGTATATAATTATAAGTACTCTAAGGGAATAACCTTAGATGAAATTAAAACATTTGCTTGTAATTATCCCTTGGAGAGGTTAGCACCTCTCCTTCCCTGATTATATTAATGTTTATTATTTAAAGTTCACACAAAGGAAAAAAATATTTCGGATGTCACATGATTATTGTACTCTAGACAAAGTGGATGAGTTTTACAATATAGCTTTTAATAATGCCTTAGAAGGAGCTATGAGTAAATATGAATTTCAAGATGGAGCAAGAAATATTTTAATATAAGGATAGTTTATTAATAGTCTTAACAGGTCACTATATTTTTTGCCTAAAACTTATTTACATATATTGTAAAATAGTATATTATATATTTATGAGGTCAACATTCCTGATTAATTTTTTACAACCTAATGTAAGTTTAATTTTTCCAAATTCACACTCCAGATAATAAAGGTAAAGCCTAGCAGAGATTTTTCTGATAGGTTTTACTTTTATTACCACATAGAAGCTATGTCGTAGGACTAAAAAGAGCATAGAAATTAATCTATACTCTGCTAATTTATAATTATATTTTTAAATTCCTAATGGCAATTGCATATTCATTTAAAATTAAATCTAACTTTTGACTTTCTTTAATTATTTCAGGGTTAGATAAATCTTTACCTTCATTCATTTTCTGTTCAAGTAGCTCTCGTTGTCTTTCTAATTCTCTTAGTATTAATTTGATTTTTTTCATAAAAACATTCATCTCCTTTTTTAAGGTTAATAAAATGCTGTTAAAACAAGAAATAGAGGAATTATCTATAATTTGGTAGTTCCTCTATTTCAATAAAAATTTAAATACTAAATATTTGTGTACTTAAATTATATATTCGATTGATTTATATAAATATTTATATCTGAAATCATTTACATGTATGATAAAATCATATATCATATACTTATAAGGTTAATTGCCTTAATTAATTTTTTACAACCAATATAATTTAATTTTTTTCAAATTCACACTCCAAATAGTATGATTGAGTAATAATCATACTATTTTTTTAACAATACGTATCTTATATTATATCGGATATTCTTATTAACGATAAATGACCATGAATAAGAAAAGTGTAGCCTGATAATTAATAATATTCATGTTACATTACAGAATAGTTTTTATATTCCATGTATTCATCCAATTACCTGGAGTATTTTTTATAGAAATGTACAAACTTTAAGTATAAGCAGTAAAAATTACTATGTAAAGGAGTGTTGGTTATGGCACGTAACAGTAATAATTTAGTAGTTCCACAGGCTAGAGAAGCTTTAAATAGATTTAAAATGGAATTAGCTAGAGAGGTAGGAGTAAATCTAAAAAATGGATATAATGGAGATCTTACTTCAAGAGAAGCCGGTTCTATAGGCGGAAACATGGTTAAGAAAATGGTTGAAGCTTATGAGCAGGGTTTAAAATAAAGTATGATAATAGAAACCTAGTGGGAAAAAAATCCTACTAGGTTTTCAATTTTGATGTTTAATAAATTACGCATTCAAGTAAAAAAAGGAGTTGAGATAACTACTCGAAATCTTCAGCTAAATATCGACCTCCGCCCTGAGGTGGCCTTCCTTGGGGTGGCCTTCCTCCTTGGGGCGGTCTTCCGCCTTGAGGTGGCCTTCCCTGAGGGGGTCTTCCGCCTTGAGGTGGAGGTACATGAATTGGAGTAATACGTAATATGTCACGGCGGTGAACACGAATAGGTTGGTTACCAGAATGCGTAAATATGGTTAAAGATACTATGTCCGTACGCCGATTGTAACCATTTATATGCGCTGTGACTGTGCCACGCCCCCTAATATCAACAAGTGCAGTTTGCCCAACATGTGATTGTATTACTTCAGGAGTAATACGTTGTCTAAAATAGTCATAGTAATCATCATAATAGTCAAAAGGACAATAATAATTTTCCAATGTTTATTTTCTCCTTATATATTATTTCAATATTTATATTATGTTAGTATAATACTTTTGGGAATTATTTTTATATAGACTGTGAATTTATAGTATATGAGACATTGAAAGTAATTACATTTATGTAAATACAGTGATAAATAAATAGTATGAAAAACTAATTATTAAATTTTCCTCCTAGAAGGGGGATTTTTTTTGTTTTTTATGATAGAAATTTAATTAATATTCGTATTTATTTAATGAAGAGTTCTTCAGGAGGTATCATAGAATGAAAATAAATGAAAATAATTTTATTGATGAATTAAAGTGTAGAAATGAGATGGCATTGGATTATATATATTCTAAATATTTGAATTTGGTTTATAAAATTGTACTTGGTATTTTGAATGATATTGCCACTAAAGAAGATATTGAAGAATGTGTGAGTGATATTTTTATCGGGGTTTGGAAAAACATATCAAAATATAATCCCAGTGTTACATCATTCAATAAATGGCTAATAGCGGTGTCTAAATATAAAGCTATTGATTATTTGAGAAAATTTAGTAAGTATCAACAAACTATAGAGTTGGAAGAGAATATAAGTATGGAAAAAGACAGCGTAGAAGATAAGATAATTCGAAATAGCCAAATGACTACTTTTTATGAAATTATAATGAATATGAATGAAGTGGATTATGATCTTTTAAATTACGTAAAAGTAGAGAATTATAGTATTGAAGATTTCGAATTAGATGAAGCTACTTCTAAAAGAATAAAAAATAATATTAAGAAAAAATTAAACCCTAATAAAATAAGAAAATATATTGCAGTAGCACTTTTATTAATAAGTTTAGGTAGTTTTACTATAGTAAATCCAACATTAGCAACCAATATACAGAATTCAATAATTCAAACTATGCAAATGCTGAGAGGTGATTATACAAACTACAAAAAATATACTAATAATGTTAACTTATCTTCTTACGATAAAGGTGTTGAATTTAGAGTTAATGAAATAGTAAGTGATAACAATGAAATATGGATTTCATATTCTATAATTAGTGATAAAAAAATAGATGAAATGGTTAAAAATCCCAATATGGGTTTAATAGAATTTAAGATAAATGGAAAAAGGTTAGGAGGAGGATATGGAGAATCTGGGGAGTTTGTTAATAATAAAAGATATGATGCAGTTTTAGAATTGGATACAATGAGAGAAAATATTACTGACACATTTTATTTAGACATGGATGTGAAATCAATAGGTGAGCTGCAGGGTGACTGGAAGTTTAAGATTAAGGTTAATAAAAATGATATTCAGAAAGAAACTAAGAGTTATGAAATGAACAAGAATATAAATCTTGGAGAAGATACTCTCTTTATTAAGAGGATAAGTGTATCTCCTATATCTACGTCTGTAGAGTTCAAGGGAGCACTTGAAAAATGGCACTATTTTTTATTGGATGACAAGGGAAATGAAATAAAAGCTAGAGGAGGTTCTTCAGATGGATCTGAAGGAGAGATGCATTTTAATAGTTTGATAAATAGGAATACAAAATATTTAACATTTATACCATTTGAATATAATGATAACTATAAACCTGACCCGAGAACATATGATATAGATAAATTACCACTTGAATTACCACAAGGAAATTTAGGAAAACTTATAGTTAACAATATTGAACGGGACAATGATACGCTTAAAATCTCATATACTGCAGAAGGAGAAATTCCTATAACCGGGTCTGAGGGATTGTGTTTATTCGATGAACAAGGGAAATTAATCGAACCTGAAAATAGATTTTCTACTCAGGAAGATCCTTTGAATCAATATAAATTTGAGATGTGCTTTAAGGGAATTTCTCAAAATAAGAAATATAAAATAGGTACTATGGGATTAGAGAATTTCTATAAAATAAATAATGCGTTCAGATTTACTATTGAACTAAAGTAGAATTTAATAAAACTTAATGTTAATATAAAAATAAGAAACTCCAACTTAAGTTTAAGTTAGAGTTTCTATTTTTGCCGTCAAAAATTCGTCAAAAATAATTTTTAATTAATTGTTTTAAATTCATATCCTTGAGCTTTTAAATATTCTATAATTTGGGGCAATGCCTTAGCTGTTTCTTCTTTACCATAAGTATCATGCATTAATATAACTACTTTTTCTTTTGTGCCCACACTTTCTTTTACATACTCTAAAAGTTCTTGTGAATTCTTCCATCTACCTTCTGCGTCAAAGTCATAGGCGTTCCAATCTATGCTATACATATTTTTTTCTTTTAATCTTGCATTAAGTTCATTTAGATTAGGATCATTGTAATATACTCTTGACATATATCCTCCGGGAAGTCTAAATATTCTTGTATTGAAACTTTGTCCAACAATATTTCTTATATCGGTATCAGTTTGTTCAACTTCTCCCATAAGATAATCTACATCAAGCTTATTTCCAGGATATAATTTTCTCATGTTATGAGAATAGGTATGATTTCCAATAGCATGTCCATCTTCAAATATTTGCTTTACTAATTGCTTGCTTCTTTCATTTGCTTGTATATTTTGTCCTATTAAAAAGAATGTAGCTTTTACACCATAATCTTTTAATGTATTTAATATCTGCGGTGTTACAGAAGTAGATGGACCATCATCAAAAGTGAGAAATGCAATTTTTTCACCATCACTTTCAAACTTGTTGTCCAGTATATCCTTTACTTTTTGTGCATCATAAGCATATTGTTTTCCATCACTTGATACATTACCATCAGTATTATTTTCTACATTATTAGATAAATTACTCTTATTAGTACTATCGTCTTTATTTTCAGTTGTATTTTCTTTAATATTAGTTTCTTTATTGTCATTTGATTGGTCATTATTTTCGTTAGCCTTTTTAAAAGATTCATTTTTATAAGTTTTATTTGTGCTTAATTGGGCAGTAGATATTATTTTACCATCTTTTATCTTATTGATATGAAAATAATTATAACTTTTATATGATATAATAAGAATTGCAACTGTCCCTAACAAAAGCAGACATCTATTTCTTAAAATTTTAATACGTTTAGTTCTTTTATTTTTTCTCGTCATTCTTTTTATCTCCTATCCATATGAAACCATAATGCGTATAAAATACCTTATATGATTTATATTACAACATATTTCTTAATTTTAACTAACTAAAATATAACAAAAATATAAACTATTTTATACGAATGCTGGAATTACCACTTAAATCTGATGGATAGGGGTGTAATTATAAAAAAGATATTATTAAAAATGCAATAAGTGCTGTAAATAATGCAATGGCAATAAAAGCACGGGCAGAAGAGCCATAGGAAAGAACTTTATTTTTAATCTGGTAAATTGTCGATATTAAGCCTCCAATTATTACAATTAATATTAAATCCCAGTTTGATGATATAAACGAACTATTTAAGTGCAGTCCCCTTATAAAGGCATCTATGAGAATTGCAAACAACATAAATCTGCCGGTATAAGCATCTCCACGATATACAATAGCTTTTGTCCTCTCATCTACAATACCGTAAATAGGGGTACCTTCATTCTCTTTGTTACTTTTTTTAAACATTTTTTATTCCTCCTCCAAGTAGAATAAATCTTCAAAATTTTTTTGTAGGCATTTTGAAAGAATAAGTGCTAATTTAGCACTGGGGCAGTATTGGCCTGTTTCTATAGAACTTATTGTTTGACGGCTTACTCCAGCCATACTGGCAAGCTGACCTTGAGAAATATTAAGTTCAGCACGTGCAACCTTTAAACGATTATTCAATTTTATATTAGTGTTCAAAGTAACACCTCCATTAGTTAGATGGTATCATATGATAATATCTATGTCAAGTATACTTATCAAAACGACAAGTGTGCTTGTAGATTATTGAACTAAAAACTTACTTGTAAGGTAAGAAGCCACTTTGTAAAGTGAGAAGCAATATATGTAAACGACAACTGAATATTTGTAAACGAAATGCCACTTTTGTACTGGAATCACAGTTTTTGTAAACGAGAAGCCACTTTTGTAAACAAATGCAGTTTGATCTTCAACTTTTATTGGAGTATTATAATAATCACAGGCATGCCAAAGAGGAGTCAACTCCCTCTCGATTTTTTTGTAATCGGAGAATCCACCCCTTTATTCCTTAGACAAATAGATGGTTGGCGGCACGCAAATTTATTATTTTTTGAGAAGAGCAGGTTTTAACATGATATCACTGGGGGCAACTGGTGCACATCCAAGCTTATGTAAAACTTCTTTTCCATGATAAAAGCTGAATGTTTCGTAGGGACTACGATTATTTAGCTTTTTTCTTTTGTAGGAATTGATATGATTCATCATTAAATTAATATCATCCTGTTTAAGCTGATTAAAACTCGTTCCTTTTAGAAGTACACGACGTATAAGTTCATAATTTACTTCAATAGCTCCTTTTTGATAGGGACTTCCCGCATCACAGTAAAATACATGCGTACGCAGCAAAGGAAATGTATTACTATATTCAATCGATTTGGGATTAGAAAATTCACTTCCGTTATCAGTAAGAATAACTGGAAATAGTTTGCTGAACAAGTCTTTCCCAAGGGTACTATCAAGTTGATTGAATACATCAATCACAGATTTTGATGTGTTTGCTTCTCTTAAAAAAGCAAGCATAAGACTGCATTCTACAAAATGAATAGTTAAAAGACATTTACCCCCTTTACTACCAATGACAGAATCCATTTGTACTACTGCTATGTCAGGATTCTTATCCATAAAAGTTCCAAATGATTCATAATTGCGACCGATGCGGCAGCCTTTATCTACTTTAAATTCAGGCTTCTTGTATCGCTCACCAAACTTAACTTTTCTGGGAAGATCAATGTTCCTGACATCAAACAGGCATGCATCAATATAATTGTAAATGGTCTTTTCGCTGCACATCAGTTCATCCTTATGATTGATATAGATCTGATTCACAGACTGACCATTTTGAACCAGAGGTGAAATAATCTTATTAAGTCTGCTGATTTCATCTTCAGATACACACAAGCCACTTCGTGACTTTGAAATAGCTTCATAAGCTTTAATATGGGCATGCTCCGCATCGTAAATATTCTTCAAAAGTGTACATTTACCAATCGTTTCACATCCGTTACAAACGTAGGGAACTCTGAATCTGGCGGTACAGATCTCTTCTACAAATTGAGAACAGTTGTCATTGCACGAAGTGCAAAGTTTACAATAGATATCTGATTTTCTGGAGCATTCCTTGCCACAAACTTTTTTCATTCGACAGTTAAAACGATTCTTACAGGAATTAAAAGGGAAACCAGGATAACCGGTGGCAACTTCAGAACAGTATTTACGTACTTCTCTTGATATCGTAGTTGGATTTTTATCCAATTTGCAGCTGATTTCTTTAAAGGAAAGACTTTTTTTCAGATATTTCTGCAACTCAAGTCTTTCTTCATAGGTAAAAAAATTAGACATATATATTTAACTTAAAATTTTATAACTCAAATAAAGTTAATGGGCTGCAATTCGTTTTACAATTCAGGATATTCAAAACATGGATCACTTACAGATGAATAGCAAAATATTGTATAAAATGATATAATATACTTACTATTTAATTTGCAGGACTAAGTGCAGTAAGAATTATTAGGGGGAATAGTATGAAAATAGAATTGGTTAGAATTAAAAATGAAATAGTAGTCTTTTTATTAACCACCTTTGTGATTACATTTTCCATGGGAATACTTATGTTTTGGGTGTACAAGCACCTTGATAAAGATATCATGTCAAGTTTTGGATTGGTGCAGATGCTTTATCCTGCCTTGGTGGCTATTATATTAATAATTATCCATAAAAAAGACAATATACATAGAACCTTGAGTAATTTTTTAAAAATCTATATTGTTTTATGTATTTTGTCTATAGTTGTTTTAATTGGTGGAGTTTTTATCTTTCCTAAGTATGTATCCAAAGTATTAAATATACTGGTATATATATTTAGTGTCATTCTTTTCTCCTTGATAGTTAATAATAAAGATAATTGCTTTGAAAGAATCAATATGGTTTTTCAAAAGAATTTTAAGAAAGTTTTAATCTTATGTTTAGCATTTATAGGAATTCAATTTTTAATATCAATTATAAATGGAGCGTTTTATGGTAATTTTATTGAAAGTATAAAAAAGAGTATAAGTATTTTAGGATTTCTTCCTTTTAATGTACTGCTTAGTATTCTTATATCCTTTGTAATTTTTTTTGGAGAAGAACTGGGATGGAGGGGATATCTGCAGCCAAGGCTTCAAATTTTATTTGGAAAAAGATTTGGGGTCATAGTACTTGGAATTATATGGGGAATATGGCATCTACCTCTTTGCTTTATGTTTTATAGCCCCAAGACTCCTGTTTACTGTGTAATATTTCATATTTTTTATTGCATGTTTATTGGAATTTTTTTTGGTTTTGCCTATATGAAGACAGGCAATCTTTGGTCGGTTATAATTATTCATTTGATAAATAATTCCATGGCGCTTACGAGTAACAATTTAAGTGGAATAGTATTTACACCTAAATCTTTAGTGTTGAATATAATTATATGTGGTGTGGTATTTTTACCATTTATATTTACCAAAGAGTATAATGGGGAAAATTTGGAGAAAATATTGTTGCATTAAACATGGTTAAAATAAATAAAAATGGGGAGATTAGTGTGAAAATTAATACTCTATTTAATAGGGAAAATACAGGCAGGGAGAGAAAAGTTATATACTGTATAGTACATATATCGAGACTGCCCCAGTTTAAGTATTGGGTACAGAAAATAGACAGGGATGCTTTAATCTCAATAATAGATGCTTCAGAAGTAGATGGCAGGGGATTCAATTCAAGTATTTTATAATAAGTGTGAGTTTGGGTGAATTTAATTATATACCATAGTGGGAATATCAGTTTCATTGTTCCCATTATGGTATTATTTTTTCCCATATTTGAATTTTGCACATATATTAGATACAAGTAAATCCAACATTTGTGCATTGGCATGAATTGTGCTTGTATATGATAGTAAAGAGAACTTGGAAGATGAATTTTGGAAGGGATTGTTTAAATTGAGAAAATGCTATGTTAAAGAATTTCATAAATTAATAAGCTATTCAGAAGGAATTGAAATTCAACAAAAGGCCTTTGATTTTGTGATTAGAAACAATATAGATGGAATTTTGCTGCTTCTTCAACATAAACCTGTAATTACTATAGGCAAAAGTGGTGGAAAAAACAACATACTTGCTTCAAAATATGAATTGGACAAGTACAGCATTGATTTGTGCCATACTTCCAGGGGAGGGAATGTTACTTATCACGGCCCGGGACAGTTAGTAGGCTATCCTATACTGAATTTAAACAATTTTCAAAAGGATATACACTTGTATCTTAGACAGCTTGAATTGATTCTTATAAACACAGTTAGAGAATATGGTATAAAAGCTGGCATAAAACCTAAATATACCGGGGTCTGGGTAGGCGACAGGAAAATAGCTGCAATTGGAGTGGGAATAAGGAAATGGATAACAAGGCATGGTTTTGCCATAAATATTTCTGTAAACAAAGAGCACTTTAAATTAATAGTACCTTGTGGAATAAAAGAATTTGGAGTATGTTCTCTGGAAGATTTTACAGCCAATGTAGATTACAACGATGTGGTTCAAAAGATTGAAAATAATTTTAAAATGATTTTTGAAACGGATTTGATAAAGGAAGAAACTGTAGATAATTTATTTGAACGCAGCAATCTGAACCTAAGAATAACTTGATTGAAAGGGAAGTGGTTATAGTGGGAAAAAGACCGGAATGGCTCAAGATGAAGGTGCCTGATGAAAAAGTATTGACTAAGATGGAAAATATGGTAAGAAATCTTTCTCTTCATACAGTTTGTGAAAGTGCAGTTTGTCCTAATATAGGAAAATGTTTTAAAAGCAGCACAGCTACTTTTATGGTTTTGGGTAATACGTGCACGAGAAACTGCAGATTTTGTGCAGTTAATAAGGGACATCCTGAACCACTGAATATAGAAGAGCCTAAAAATGTAGCTATTGCCAGTAAAAAGCTTGGGCTTAAACATACTGTAATAACCTCTGTTACAAGAGATGATTTAGAAGATGGAGGAGCAGATCATTTTGTTGAAATTATAAAACGAATGAGAAAAGAGAATCCCCAGTCCACAATCGAGCTTCTAATACCGGATTTAAGAGGCAACTGGAAGTCTTTAAAAAAGATAATTGATGCAAAACCGGATATACTCAATCACAATGTTGAAACTGTAGAGATACTTTATGGAAAGGTTAGACCAACGGCAGTTTACAGTAGATCCATAGAATTATTGAGACAGGTAAAGATTTTTGATAAAGGTGTATATACAAAGAGTGGAATTATGGTGGGACTTGGGGAAACCGAGGAACAGGTTATGAAAGTAATGGATGATTTGTTGGAGGTAGGCTGTGATATAATGACAATAGGTCAGTATTTGAGACCTTCTAAAAGCCATATACCCGTTTATGAATATATTTCTCCGGAACAGTTTGAAAAATATAAACAAATTGCAATTGAGAAAGGATTTAAATTTGTAGCTTCAGCACCTTATGTAAGAAGCTCCTATAGGGCTTATGAAGGAATAAAGACCCTTGAGAAAATAAAATAATTGAAAGATTATAGAATTAATTTTAGTATAAAAGATAGACAGTTATTGTGTCTATCTTTTATTATTGCCAAATTTTTATTACTAGAATATAAAAATATTGTATAATAAAATCAAGAAAGGGTTTGTTTTATATAGAAGAGTTTAGGAGGTAGACTATGAATTATATAGAAAAAGTTCAAGAGCAGCGAAGAAGGTTTATAGAATTCAATGAAATACCTAAAGATATCAAACCAGATATTTTAAGTTCATGGATAAGGTGTAAAAAATATGGTGTGGAAAAGGATAATAATCCACCCAATATTATTCCCAAAGATGAATTTGACGCCATACTTGATGAGAAAAAAGAATTCATAGAGATTTGTTTGCCTATAATGCTGAATTTATATGAAATACTAAAAAATACAAACTATTCTATTATATTGACAGATGAGAATGCAGTTATACTTAAGATACTTGGCAATGAGAAGATAATGGCACAAAATAGAGATCTGGATTTTTTGGAAGGGAGAAGATGGAAAGAAGAAGATGTAGGTACCAATGCAATTGGCACATGTATTTATCTGGATAAACCAATTCAAACACTTGGTGCAGAACATTATTCCAAAAGACAGCAAAAGTGGACCTGTTCTGCTTCTCCAATACACGACAGCAAAGGAAATATAATAGGCTGTATTGATTTATCCGGGAGTTTTGAAGATTTTCATACCCATACACTGGGAATAGTTGTAGAGGCTTCTAATACCATACAAGAACAATTTTCCGTAGCTGAGCATAGAAAGTGGACTGAAGTAGCTTTTAATTCTATAAAAGAGGGGATACTTGTCATAGATAATGATTTCAAATTGGAATATTTTAATGAAAATATATGCAATATATTAGGAATTGATAAAAATCAAATGTATAAATTATTTATGAAATCTCTCCTGAAAGATGTAATAAAGGATATGGGTGATATAAAAAGGTTAAATAAGATAACTTACAGGGAGATTACCATGTATGTAAAAAATAGAAGAGTAGAGTGCAATGTAAGCATAAATCCTGTTGTGATGAATGAAAAACATACTGGCTTTGTAATACTTGTAAAAAAAGCTGATACCGTGCGTACTATGGTAAACAAAATAGCCGGATTTTCTTCTAAGTATGATTTTGACAATATACTTACACAAAATGCCAGAATGAAGGGCATAATTGAGGATGCAAGGAGAATTGCTAAAAATGATTGTACTGTTCTTATAACAGGGGAAAGTGGTACAGGAAAGGAATTATTTGCACATTCAATTCATAATGGCAGCAAAAGATGCAGCGGACCTTTTGTAGCCATAAATTGTTCTGCACTTCCAAAAGATCTAGTAGAAAGTGAATTGTTCGGATATGAAAAGGGATCTTTTACGGGGGCGTCAAAAGAAGGTAATCCGGGAAAATTCGAATTGGCAAATGGAGGAACTATATTTTTAGATGAAATTGGTGAACTTCCACTTGAAATTCAGCCTAAACTTCTAAGAGTACTTGATAATCATGCCATAACAAGAATTGGCGGAAAGTATGAAAGAGACTTAAATGTAAGGGTTATAGCTGCTACCAATAGAAACCTTTTCAAAGAGGTGAAGTTAAAAAATTTTAGAAGTGACTTATATTTCAGATTAAATGTATTTAATATAAATTTAATTCCAGTAAGGGAAAGAAGAGAAGATATAGAAATGTTCATCAAGTTTTTTTTAGAGAAGTTAGCACAAAAAAACAAGGTAAAGATAAATAATATTGATGAGGAATTTATGGATGTGGTTAAAAATTATGAATGGCTGGGAAATGTAAGGGAGATTGAAAACGTAGTGCAAAGAGTTTATTATTTATCGGAGAAGGGCAGAATAACCAAAGCACTGCTGCCAGGTTATATTATGAACTATAAGAAAAGCAGTACAGAAGATGATATGAAATTCAGTAGTGATTCATATAATGAATTTAAACCAGAAATTCAAACACTGGATCAGGTAGAAAAACAACTTATCATAAAGGCACTTAGGTATTGTAATGGAAATGTAGTAAATGCCAGCAAACTAATTAATATGGGAAAATCTACTTTATACAGAAAAATAAAAAAATATAATCTGGAGTTTGAAATGAAATAGAAAAATAGTTCAAATAAGCTACTCTATCCATAGTTTATTTGGACTATTTTATTTTTCCCATATTGAAAACGTTTTTTCAATATGATATCCCAAAATAAGAAAATGGAATATATAAACGGCTTATATTCTGCTTTAAAGCATTGGCATGGATATTGCTTTATATAAAAGTATAAAAAACAAATATTAATTCAGAGGTGATTATTTTGGGAAGATTAGAAGAAAAGAAAATCATAGCCAGTGACACTCTCATAGATATTTACGACAAAATGTTGAAAATAAGGGCATTTGAGAATATGGCAAAAGACAACTTTGCAGAAGGAAAGATTCCTGGCTTTGTACATCTTTATATAGGTGAAGAAGCAATAGCGTCTGCTGTTTGTGAAAATTTAACTGATGCAGATTATATAACAAGTACCCATAGGGGACATGGGCACATAATAGCGAAAGGCGGAGAACTTAAATATATGGCGGCAGAACTCTTTGGCAGAGCCACTGGGTATTGTAAAGGTAAAGGCGGATCAATGCATATTGCAGATGCCACAAAAGGTATATTGGGTGCAAACGGTATTGTAGGAGCTGGACAAGACATAGCTGTAGGAGCTGGAATGAGTATTCAATATAGAGGTACAGACCAGGTTTGCGTATGCTTTTTCGGTGATGCTTCTACAAATCAAGGTACTTTCCATGAATCTCTCAACTTGTCAAGTGCATGGAAACTTCCAGTGGTGTATGTTTGTGAAAATAATGGATATGGAATATCGGTAAGTCAGAAAAGACATCAGAATATAAATGATATAGCCGACAGGGCAAAAGCTTATGGCATACCTGGTGTTGTAGTAGATGGAAATGATCCAGTTGAGGTGTATGAAGCCTCTAAAACCGCTGTAGAAAGGGCAAGAGCTGGAAAAGGACCTACTCTTATAGAATGTAAAACTTATCGCCAGAGGGGACATTTTGAAGGAGATTCTGCTCCGTATAAACTAAAGGAAGAGCAGGAAGGGTGGATTAAAAAAGATCCTATTCCAAGGTTTGAAAGATATCTTCTGGAAAATAAAATTTTAGGTGATGATAAACTTAAAGCTATGAAAGAATCTGTAGATAACCAGATAAAAGAAGCAGTTGACTTTGCACTTAACAGTCCGGAACCGGAATTAAGTTCCGTATTTGAAGATGTATATACTGATATCAAAGAGGGGGTTGAGTAATATGAAAAAAATAACTTATTCTCAAGCTATAAAGGAAGCAATGTCAGTTAAGATGAGAGAAGATAAGAGTGTACTTCTCTTTGGTGAAGATGTAGGACCTTTTGGAGGGTGCTTTGGAGTAAGCCAGGGTATGCATGATGAATTTGGAGAAATGAGGGTAAGAGATACCCCTATTTCAGAGGGTGCCATTATTGGCTGTGCAATTGGAGCAGCTGCCACAGGGCTAAAACCGATTGCGGAATTGATGTTTATAGATTTTCTTACAGTAGGAATGGATATGCTTGTAAACCAGGCGGCAAAAATGAGATATATGTTTGGAGGAAAGATAAAACTTCCAATGGTAGTCAGAGTACCATGTGGTGCAGGAACACAGGCAGCTGCACAGCATTCACAATCATTAGAAGCATGGGTAACTCATGTACCCGGACTTAAAGTAGTATATCCTTCAACTGCACAGGATGCATATGGATTGATGCTTACTGCCATAGATGATGAGAATCCGGTTATATTCATTGAACACAAGATTTTATATGCAATGAAGGGAGAATTTGAAGAAAACAGCAAACCAATACCATTTGGACTTGCGGATATAAAAAGAGAGGGAAAGGATGCCACTATAGTTGCCACTGGAAGGATGGTACATGAAGCTTTAGCTGCTGCGGATAAACTTTCAAAAGAGGGTATAGAAGTAGAAATAATAGATCCAAGAACATTATATCCTTTTGATAAAGACACAGTATTTAATTCAATAAAAAAGACAAATAGGGCAGTGGTAGTTACAGAAGAAACAAAAAGAGGAGGATATGGTGGAGAAATTTCAGCTGTTATAAGTGAAGAAGTATTTGATTATCTGGATGCACCGGTGGTGAGAATAGGTAGTTTGGATGTTCCTATACCGTTTACACCAAAACTGGAAAGCTATGTAATACCAAATTCAGATAAAATAGTTAATGCCGTTAAAAAGTTGTTCTAATAAGCTTTAGTATTCAATGTAGAGTTAGGAGGGAAGTTAATGAGTTGTGTAGAAGTGATGCCGAAACTGGGACTTACAATGACAGAGGGGGAAATAGAAACCTGGCATAAAAGTGAAGGAGATGAAGTTAAAAAGGGAGAAGTACTTTTTGATGTAACTACTGACAAGCTTACAAATGAAGTTGAGGCTAAAGAAAGCGGTATATTGAGAAAAATATTGGTTAAAGAGGGAGAAACGGCAAAATGTCTTGAACCTGTAGCTATAATTGCAGGAGCAGATGAAGATATTTCTTCCTTGTTAAAAGAATCAGTGGGAAAAGAAGTGGAAGTAGTGCCGGTAGAAGAGCCTTCTATTAGGGAAGATATTCCTGTTGAGAGAGAGGGCAGGATAAGAATATCACCTTTAGCTAAAAATCTTGCAAAAAAAAGTGGAGTGGATTATGAGGTTATAACGGGAACAGGTCCACTTGGCAGGATAGTTAAGAAAGATGTTGAAGAATATATAGATAAAAATAGAGTAAAGGTATCTCCTGTTGCTGCGAAACTTGCAAAAGAATTAAATGTGGATTTGAGCAGTATAAATAAACAAGGAAGAATAATGAAAGAGGATGTATTGAAGGCTGCAGAAGAGGCTAAACAGAAGGAAAAAACTATTGTACAAGAGCCTGAAAATCAAGCAGTAACCAGCAAGGCAGCAGGACGTGGTGAAAAAGTAATTAATATGTCATCTATGAGAAAGGTGATTTCTGCAAGAATGAGCGAAAGTGTGAAGATATCACCTACTGTCACTTATAATATAAATATTGATATTTCTGAGCTTAAAAGACTTAAAAATAATTTAAAGGATACCTTTAAATTAACTTATACCGATTTTCTTATAAAAATAGTTTCGGCAGCATTAAAGCAATTTCCTCTTGTAAATTGCTCCATATCGGGAGGTAAATTTATTTTGAAGGATTATGTAAATATGGGAGTAGCAGTTGCACTGGATGAAGGGCTTATAGTTCCTGTAGTAAAGGATACCGATATAAAAGGATTGAAGCAAATAGCAGAAGAGTTTAAGGAAATAGTTAAAAAGGCCAAGAGTAATAGTCTTAGCCCTGATGATATGACAGGAGGCACTTTTACTATAACAAATCTTGGAATGCTTGGTATAGATTCTTTTTCTCCTATTATAAATCAGCCTGAGGTTGCTATTCTTGGAGTTAATACAATAGTAGATACTCCTGTAGTAGAAGGAGAAAAAATAGTAGTAAAACCACTTATGAAATTATCCCTTACAGCGGATCATAGAGCAATAGATGGTGCATATGCAGCTAAATTCTTGCAAAAAATCAAAGAATATATAGAAAAACCGGAATTATTGCTTTTATAGAGTAATTCTCATATTCAAAACAAATTTAGATATTTAGGAGGTATTTTAATGGGCTGCATTGAGGTAATGCCAAAGCTAGGACTTACAATGACAGAAGGGCAGATAGAATCCTGGCATAAAAGTGAAGGAGAAGAAGTTAAAAAGGGAGAAGTTCTTTTTGACGTAACTACTGATAAGCTTACAAATGAAGTGGAAGCTAGGGAAAGCGGTATATTGAGAAAAATACTGGTTAAAGAAGGAGAAACTGCAAAATGCCTTGAGGCAGTAGCTATAATTGCAGGGGCGGATGAAGATATTTCAGATTTGTTAAAAGAATCTGGGGCAGAAGACAGTGAACAGAAAAAAGAGAAACAAAATCCTGAAAAACAGGAAAATCAGCAGAAGAATTTATCTAAAAAAGTGGTTGTCATAGGAGGAGGCCCAGGAGGATATATAGCCGCAATCCGCAGTGCACAGCTTGGACACAAGGTAATACTTGTTGAAAAAGAAGAACTGGGCGGAACCTGCCTTAATGTAGGATGCATACCAACTAAGGTACTTCTTCATTCTGCAGAGGTGTTTACTGAGATTAAAAATAGCAGTGATATTGGAATTGATGTAGGTGATGTAAGTATAAACTGGGGCAATGTGCAGAAAAGAAAGGGCAAGATAACCAAAAAACTTGTTTCAGGAGTAAAGGGACTTCTTTCTGCAAATAAGGTAAAGGTCATCAAGGGAATTGCTGGTTTTAAGTCAAAAAGTTCCATTGAGGTTGTGAAAAAGGATAGCGGCGTTGAAAAAGTTGATTTTGATGATATTATAATTTCAACAGGCTCCCTGCCTTTTATACCACCTATACCTGGAGTTGATTTGGATGGAGTAGTGGACAGCACAGGTGCATTGAATTTTGAATCTATTCCAGATTCAATAGCAATCATAGGAGGGGGAGTAATTGGAATTGAATTTGCAACTTTGTTCAGTGAGCTTGGAAGCAAAGTGACTGTTGTAGAAATGCTTCCATTTATTCTGCCTCCTATAGATAGACAGATTTCAGATCTTGTTTCCAATAAGTTGGCAGGACAAGGTGTTGCTATAAATACCGGATGCAGAGTTACCGAAATAAAAAGAAGCGGGAATAATCTTAAAGTGAATTTTTCAAAAGAAAATGAAAATTCCAGTGTAGAAGCAGAAAAAGTATTGGTGGCCATAGGAAGACGTCCCAATATAAAAGATTTAGATGTAGATAAAATTGGAGTTAAAGTAGAAAAAGGGCATATATGTGTAGATGATAAAATGAAGACCAATGTAGACAATATATATGCTATAGGAGATTGTACAGGGAAAAACATGCTGGCACATGTTGCTTCTGAGCAGGGCGTTATAGCTGCAGAGAATATATCCGGTAAAAATGTTTTTATAGACTATAAAACTATACCTGCTTGCGTGTATACCAAACCTGAGATAGCTTCAGTTGGAATTACAGAAGAACAGGCTAGGGAAAAGAACATAGATTATAAAGTTGGTATTTTCCCAATGGCCGCCAATGGCAAATCCATGATATCCGGTGAGACAGAAGGAATTATCAAGATTATTTCACATAAAAAAACCGAGGAAATACTTGGAGTTCATATTTTAGCTCTCAGGGCTACGGATCTTATAACGGAAGGAGCTCTTGCACTTAGACTTGAAGCTACTGTAGATGAGATAATTACTACAGTACATGCCCATCCAACTATCGGAGAAGCCTTTAAGGAAGCTGCACTGGCTGTCCAGAAAAGAGCACTGAATATGGTAAATTAAAGTTTAATCTTCTAAGCCTTGATAATTTGATTGAGGCTTGGAATAGTTTTATGATAAACTTAAAAATGACTTAATATAAGGGGAGTGGTGAAAATAAAAGTTGTTTGTCTTGGAGATAGTTTAACTTATGGCTATGGTGTTAGAAGAAGGGAAGTATGGACTAACTTGTTGGAGAAAAGATTAAAAATTGAAGTTTTAAACAAGGGAATATCTGGTGATACTTCTGCGGGTATGCTTTCCAGAGTATACGGTGATGTAATACTTGAGAAACCATCCCATGTAATAATTATGGGGGGAACAAATGATTTTATATGGAATTTGCCAGTAGGGCAGGTAATGGCAAATGTAACTTCCATAGTTTTTCAAAGTATGGGTAATAATATAAAACCTTTGGTAGGACTTTCTGTACCTATTTGTGTAGAAGCTGCTCTGGACAGATGGGGATTTGTCGGTGATTTTAAAAATATAAACAGGGACTTGAAAGAACTTAATAACTCTTTAAAAAGCTTCTGTAAAAACTATAATATAAAAACCATTGATTTCTACAGTGAATTTGTAAAAAAAGATGATGGAGGAAAAGAAGAATATTATATAGATGGTCTTCATTTGAACTCAGAGGGAAATAAAAAAATGGCTCATATGATCTTGATAAAATGATATTATAAAAATACTACAGAATTATATTAATATTCTGCAGTATTCAATCTAATTATTTACGGAACTGGTGCTGGTGCTTAATTGTTTGCTAAAATATGCAGAATAAATATCTTTTGCTATATAGGCAGAACCGGAGCCCATACCTCCGTCAAATACCACTACATATACGGCTATTTCAGGTTTGTCTAGAGGTGCATAACCCACATACTCTGCATAGTCCGTTCTTCCAATTTGAGTTTGATGTTCCTGACTGACTATAGTTGCAGTACCTGTCTTTCCCGCAGTTTTTATGGGAAAGTCTGCAAAGGCTTTGGCTGCAGTACCTTTTTCATTAACTGCTTCCATTCCCGCTTTAACCGCCTCTATATTTTCAGCTTTAACTTCCGTATTTTCAAGAACTTCAGGTTTAACCTTTTCAATAACATTTCCATCAGAATCTAAAAATTTGTCCACAAGGTGAAGTTTATATCTTGTCCCTCCATTTGCCAGTGTGGCAATATAATTTGCTATCTGAAGGGGGGTAAACTGGTTTAAACCCTGTCCTATAGCAGCATTTTCTATATTAGCAGGCACATCCAGCTGAGAATTGGCATCTGAAACAGTTATGTAGTATATGGCCTGAATTAAACTATCCATATCCTTATCACTGATATTTTTTTTGTTATTTGAATCTTCTAATGTGAGCTTTGAAAATAATTCTTTGTACTTTTCTTTATCAAAGGCAGTCTTTCCACTTTTTATGGAATTTTGTATTAGGTTTTTTATATCATTTTTTAATGATTTAACCTTGTCAGAATCATTTTCATTATCGTATAGGTCTATTTTAACTATGCTGCTGCCTCTATCATCTACTCCATTTTTAAGTACCGACATGGTATTTGCAAGGTAATTCCTGGCAAAGGTATTTTCATTGAATACAGTATTATATACCTGACCGTAATTTTCTGAAATTTCTATACCAGTAGAGGGTTTTTCTTCACTGCCTGAAGGTACTCCAAGGCCGAATTTCCAGGCATATTTAGCCAGGGTATCATCTCCAAAAGCATTTCTAATAAGTCTTGCCACCTCCATAAAATAGGGGTTGCTGGACTTTTGTATGGCAGTCGTGAGGTTTACCCATCCATTTGCTCCATCTAAGTCAAATCTTGCAATCCTTCCACCTTGATTATAAGTAGCATTATCATAGTAACTGAAATAAGGTGTTATAACACCGCTTTCCAGCCCTGCAATGGCAGTCATGGGTTTAAATGTGGAACCTGGAGGTATTAGAGATTGGGTTGCATAATTATAAAAAGGCTTTGGGTATATGTCATATAGATCCTGTCTTATGGTAGTATTGTTTTTTATGCTTTTATCAATAGGAAAAAGTATATTCAGTACTTCATCCTCACTTTTTCCAGCATAATTAGCTGTAATGTTTCTCTGTCTAATATATTTTATTCCGAATTCCTCTAAGTTGGGATTGAAATATTGGTTATATTGTTCCGTAGTAAGTTTTCCAGGGATTGAAAAATCATTTGGATCATATCCTGGTCTGCTGACAAGAGCTATTATACCTCCTGTATTTACATTGATAGCTACAGCTGCCCCTCTGGTTGCATTTGTAGTATCAGCTCTTTCCTGGCCATAAGCATTTTGTCTTAATTCTTCCATCCTCTCATCCAGTGATTTTTCTGCCGCTGCCTGTACATCTTTGTCTATGGTAAGCTGCAGGGTTTGTCCAGGGTAGGAATCTCTGCTGCCAAGTTCTTCAAGTACCCTTCCATTTTTATTAAGTTTTACTATTCTGCCGCCCTTGGAGCCCTTTAATCTGTCTTCAAAAGCCGCCTCAAGTCCTCCCTGACCCACATAATCACTGCTTATGTCGTAGCCCTTGTCTTTATATTTTTCATAGTTGGAGGCTATTTTTGATATATACCCTAAGAAAGCAGAACCCAGATCCTTATTTGGGTATGATCTTATAGGCTGGGTGTTTACGTCTACCCCTGGAAGTTCATTTAACATCTGTAAAAATTTAAAGGCGGTATCTTTGCTTATATTATTTGCTATTGTTGCTGGCTTATAGCCAGAAAAACTCTGCATCTTTAATGTATCCCTTATAATCATAAATCTTCTCTGCTCTTCCAGTGAATATCCATTTGGAATTTTATATTCTTTTAAAAGTGCCTTAAAGGTATCTTCTGCAGATATTTTTAAAAGTTCTTTGTTAACCTGTGTTTTTAAATTATCATCTGAAATATCTTCATTTTTACTTTTAATTTTTTTCTGTATGGCCTCATTTAATCCTCTATCTCTTTTAAATTTTATCTCCAGGGAATTTCGGGTATTTTCATCATCACTTCTAAATTGGAATTGAAAAGGATTCACCTTAAGTTCAAAATCATCCTGCTGGTTTTGCCCATTTTCATCCAGTATTTTAAATACTTTGTCCATGGTAGAAAAAAAGGTTTTATCACTCTCATCTGTTTGATTGTATACAAGTACATAACCTTGAGCACTTGTAGCAAGCTTATTTCCTTTACAATCCAAAATATCCCCTCTGGGAGCGGCTTCAGGTATTTCTCTTATAGCTCTGTTATTAGATTGTTCCATGTATTGTTTCCCCTGTACCACCTGAAGGAAAAAAAGTCTTCCAGCCATAGTTGAAAAAATCAATAACATAATTACTGTAATAGCAGTATATCTTGTGTTTTTAAAAAGTTTTTTCTTTTTCACAAATATCATCTCCACTTAATGAAATAATTACAATCAGCTTAATAGCAGCATATAAATGGGAATAATCAACATGCTGGAAACTGTGGTTATTACTACATTTATAGATGCGTATTCATAATCCGCATTATAGTTCTTTGAAACTACAGCAGTATTGGTCATTGCTGGCATGGCAGCTTGTATAACAAATACTTTCTTCATAAGTGAAGGAGTACCTGAAAGGGCACACAGTATATAAGCTGTCATTGGTGAAATGAGAAATCTTCCTAAAAATAATACTAACATGTCAATACTAAACTTAAATTGTTTCAAATTAACAGAGTAAATGGTTATCCCTATAAATAGCATAGCTAAAGGGGTAGTTAAATTGCCGAAATACCTGAAAGTATCCAGGATAAATTTTGGAAGATGAACATCCAATAAAACTAGTGCAACTGACAGGATAAAGCTTAAAAGGGGGGCGGACATAATTCTCTTCAGTGTATCAAAAGAAAATATATGTGCATTCCCGTATTCTCCATCTCTGCTTATTTCATAGGAGCCAATAGTCCAAAAAAAAGCGGTATTTGCTATGTAATATAGTAAAACATCAGGTACACTTTGTGTTCCAAATAAAGATATATTTACTGGAAGTCCAATAAATATAGAATTAGATACAAAGAACATGGATCTAAAGGCACCTATTCGTCCTTTTTTTACTTTGATAATTTTAGAAACTACCACAGCAATCAAATAACAAATTGCCATAGATGTAAATGGAACAAATACCCCTCTGCCAAGAGTAATCAATTTATGTCTGTCAAAACTTTCATTAAATTGAGATATCATAAGGCAAGGGATAGCTAGATTACATACTATTTTGGAAAAAAGTTTAGAGGTATTTTCATCAAACCATCCTTTATGACATAAAAAAAATCCTGTAGAAATCATCAAGACAATACTAAATACACTTTCTAAAGCGTTTAAAACTACCATTTTATATCCTCCTATACCATTATACTGGTTTTTATTACAAATTTAAACACTGTAAATAGAATATTTTTATATATCAAATATTTATAAAATCTTTATAAAATCTTTATATACACCGACACAATCTTAATAACAGATTTATATCCAAGATGATAATATAATAAATCATAGCAGTAAAAGATGAAAATTTACTCATAGAGGTGTTAAAAATGAGCTTGAAGTTAGGTAATTTATTAGATAATTTAACAGGTAAAAGACTAAAAACTGAAGAGATAGCACAAGAAAAGTTTAATGTATTTTGGGGGCTGCCTATAATGTCCAGCGATGCAATTTCTTCAGTAGCTTATGCCGGGGAAGAAATATTATGGAAGCTTATTCCTATTATTGGTATATTGTCATATAATTATATGCTTTATGTGTCATTATGTATTGTGTTTTTAATGTTTATGCTTACGTTTTCATATAGACAAACTATTGATGCCTATCCAGAAGGGGGAGGCTCCTATATTGTAGCAAAGGATAATTTTGGAAGAAATACAGGGCTTGTAGCAGGAGCCTCTTTAATTATAGATTATATATTAACTGTAGCTGTAAGTGCCTCAGCAAGTACTGCAGCCATAACTTCTGCTGTACCTGCCCTACTCTCTCATAAAGTAGCCATAACTTTGATACTTATAATATTTCTGGTTATTGGGAATTTAAGAGGTATAAGAGAATCTTCAAAATTATTTGGTGTTCCCACATATTTATTTATATTTTCAATATTGTTTATGATTTTATGGGGAATAATTAAAGTACACTTTGGAGGGTATGTTCCAAAACCCGTTTACAATGTACCTGCTGTTTCAGGAGAGGTAACCTGGTTTTTACTTTTAAATGCTTTTGCAGCAGGATGTACTGCATTAACAGGTATAGAGGCAGTAAGTAATGGTGTGCCAAGTTTTAAAGAACCTTCTCAAAAACATGCTAAAACTGTGCTGCTGCTTCTATCATTGATAGTGCTTATGGTTTTTGGGGGAATTTCATACCTGGCTACACTTTATCATGCTGTTCCAAATTCAAAAGTAACTGTAGTTGCCCAGATTTCACACCAAATATTTGGGGGCAATATCATGTTTTATGTAATACAATGTACTACGGCAATTATACTTATCATGGCCAGCAATACTGCTTTTACTGGATTGCCGCTTTTACTGGCATTTATAGCTAAGGACGGGTATGCTCCAAGACAATTTACAAAGAGGGGAAAAAGACTTAGTTATTCTAATGGTATAATAGTACTTGGGGTATTGTCATCTATACTGGTTATAATATTTAAAGGAGATACTCATTTTCTATTGCCTCTTTATGCGGTAGGAGTGTTTATATCATTTACATTGTCTCAATTTGGCATGTTTACAAGATGGATTAGAAATAAGGGGAGAGGATGGAAGTATAGAGCTGTTATAAATGGAGTAGGAGGATTATTAACTTTCATTACAACCATTATTATAGGAGTGACTAGATTTAAACACGGTGCATGGATAGTTTTTATACTTATACCTGCATTAGTTTATATAATGCTGAAAATAAATGAACACTATAGAAAGGTTGCGAAACAGTTAAAGTTGTCTGTGGATGAAATGCCTAAAAAAGTTAATTTTTCGGAGCAGAAAAGATATGTAATAGTTCCTATAGATACCTTAAACAAATCATTTTTAAAGGCTTTAAATTATGCAAGAACTATATCTAAAAATATAATAATATTTCATGTCTCCATAGATGGCGAAAGTACCAATAAGCTTTTAAAAAAATGGGATGAGTATGATATTGACATACCTATAGTTGTAAAAAAATCTTCCTATAGGAGTGTTATAGGACCACTTGTTAAATTTATAGAGTCAGAGGAATATTATGCGGGGCCTGAAGATACGGTAACTGTTGTAATACCGCAGTTTGTCATCACCAAATGGTGGGGTAACATACTCCATAATCAAACTGCACTATTGATTAAAACCATACTTTTAAAGAGAAGAAATATAGCTATAGTTACCATACCTTATATAATAGATGAATGTTAGTTGGGTATAATTGAAAGGAATATAGATTTAGAAGTTTGTGGAGGGGGTGAAAATAATGTCAAAGGAGGAGAACACTTCAATAGAGTCTTCTGAACAGATAATGGCCTGTATAAGTCCCTCTCCATCTTCGGAAAAAGTGATACAAACTGCTGTAAAAATGGCAAAAAGTTATAATTCAAAATTCATAGTATTGTATGTAGAGTCTATAAAATCCCAAACATTGAGCCGGGAGGAGAAGAAAAGATTGAATTCCTACTTCAATTTGGTAGAACAGCTTGGAGGAGAAATGGTCACAGTGTATGGAGATAGTGTGGATAAACAGATAATACAATATGCTGAATTGAGAAATGTTACTAAAATAATAATAGGAAAAAATCATAAAAAGTTTACCAGTATATCTCATTTCTATAAAAGGGATTTGGTAGATAAAATTATGGATTCCAATGACTATATTGATGTGTACATTATACCAAGTCCTTTTTACAAGAAAGAGAAGAGTAATTTTATTTCAGAATTCAGTAATGAAATGTTATCATTTAGAGAAATTATTGAGACCATAATTATTATGACAATTGTAACTGTAATTGCAAAATTCCTTAATTATATGGGATTTACTGATGTGAATGAGATTATGATTTTTATTTTAGGGGTTATAGTGGTATATATAAAGACCAAGGGATACTTAATGGGAATAATATCTTCCATAGTAGGGGTATTGATATTTAATTATTTATTTGTACAGCCCAAGGGCTCACTGCAGTTTTACGATAAAAATTATATAACTACATTTGCAATTATGCTTATAGTTTCATTTGTAATTGGCAGTCTTACAAATAGAATACAAAAGGAGGCTTATAATTCCTACATCAGAGAAAAGAGAACGGAAATACTTTATAGGGCCAGCAGTAAATTATTAAGTACAGTGGGTACCTATGATGTGATTTCCACAGGTATAGAATATATTTCCAGATTAATTAACAGAAATGTAGTAGGGTATTTAGAAGAAAAGGATAAACTATCTAGCCTTTTAATATATAATGAAAATAAATCAGATAGTAAAAGTATATTTTTAAATAATGAGAAAATAGTTTATTGGACTTTTTTAAATGGAAAGGAATCGGGAAAAGGTACGGATGTTTTTGGTCAATGTGATGTGTATTACACACCTGTAAAGGTACATAACAAGGTGCTGGGGGTAATTGGAATCTCTTCCTCTCAGGGAATTATTGACAGGGAACAGAAGTTTATTGTTCAAACTATTGTGGGACAGATGGCGGTGGCCTTAGATAGAGAAATCCTTTCAAGTCAGCAGGAAGCTTCTAAAGTTCAAATTGAAAGGGAAAGACTTAGGAGCAATCTTTTAAGATCAGTTTCCCATGATTTGAGAAGCCCCCTTGCAGGTATAAAGGGCTCTGTAAGTACAATACTGGAAAATGGTGCATTCATAGATGAAAATACAAAAAAAGATTTATTAATTGGAATTTATAATGATACGGAATGGCTTATAAGATTAGTTGAAAACCTGCTAAGTATGACAAGATTTGACGAAGGAAATGTAAATATAGCTAAGAATATGGAATTGGTGGAAGAAGTAGTATCCGAGGCAGTTCAGAGAAGTTCCAAATGCTTCAAATACCATAGGGTAAAAGTAAATATTCCTGAAAAGATTATAATGGTTTCCATGGATGGGAGTTTAATTGAACAGGTACTTATAAATCTTTTTGACAATGCTGTTAAATTTTCTCCCAAACATTCACTTGTAGAGATAAAGGTTTACGAGGAAAGTGAAGATGTAATTTTTGAAGTAGCCGATAATGGCAATGGTATACCTGAGAAAATATTACCTTATATATTTGACAGATTTTTTACAAATGGAAGTAAAGTATCCGATTCACGAAGGGGAGTAGGTCTAGGGCTTGCCATTTGTAAGTCCATAGTGGAGCTACATGGAGGAAAAATTACAGCCTACAACAAAAAAGAAGGAGGAGCTGTTTTTAAATTTAATATTCCAAAAGAAAAGAGAGAGGAAATTAATTATGAAAGATAAGCCTTATATTCTTATAGTTGAAGATGATAAACCTATAAGAAATTTTATAGCAGCAGCCTTATCATCGCAAGGATATAAATATATTGAAACGGACAAGGGAAAGGAGGCCATTGCACTTTCCATGGCAAATAATCCAGATATTATAATACTTGATTTGGGCCTTCCAGATATTGATGGAATTGAAGTTATATCAAAAATAAGAGAATTATCAAATATTCCAATTATAATTGTATCTGCCAGAGAAAAGGAAAGACAAAAGGTTGAAGCTCTTGACAAAGGAGCTGACGATTATTTAACCAAGCCCTTTGGAATAGGGGAACTTTTAGCTAGAATTCGTGTATCCTTAAGGCATAGTATATCGAATGAAAAGGAAAATACAGCAATGCATACTTTCAAAGTAAAACAGCTTTTTGTGGATTTTGATAAGAGACGTGTAACTGTAAATGATGATGAAATACATTTAACCCCCATAGAATACAGAATAATGGAATTGCTCTGTAAGTATTCAGGGAAAGTATTGACTCACAATTTTATTACCAGGGAAATCTGGGGAACATCCCTTGGAAATGAAACACAGTCACTTAGAGTTTTCATGGCCAATTTAAGGAGAAAACTAGAAAAGGATCCTTCTCAACCTGAGTATATATATACAGAGGTTGGAGTAGGATACAGGCTTGTTGAGGAATAAAATTTTAGATGCCGTTAGAGCTATTATATGGAATTTGCCTGTTTAGATATAAATAAAAAATTAAAAAGGCACCAATATTACAAATTAAAATAAGTAAGGCCATAGGTACATAAGTTTGGTTTCCTCTTATACCTACTAAAGGAGAAAGTAATCCTCCAATTAGATTCATGCCAAGTCCCAGTATGGCAGAAGCACTTCCAGCCCATTTTTTTTGGTTCTGCATTGCTAGAGAAAAAGCAGGGGGATTTACCATACCTACCATTGATACTATAAAGAAAAGTGGAATAGTTACGGCTAATAAGTGTTTTGGTAGAAACAAGCTTATAAATAGGGCTATACTGCCAAAGACCGCAATAGATAAGCCTATTTGAAGTAATAATTTTTCTCCTAATCTATAGGACAGTCTACCTGCAGCTTGAGACATAAATACTATGCCGATACCGTTAATTGCAAATACCAGGCTGAACCCCTGGGCAGATAAGCTGAACATGTTTTGTAACACAAAAGAAGAACCGGAAATGTAACAAAACATGGCACCTGTAACTAATCCCTGTACTAAGGCGTAGCTCATAAATATTTTATCGCTAATCAAAGATTTAAGTGCAGTAAATATAACTTTAGGATCATTTTCTTGTGAATAGTCAATTGTCAGTGTTTCCTTAAAATATAAAAGGGTAGCTAAAAATAAAATTGTACCAATAATGCCAAGAACTATAAAAATACCTTTCCAGTCAGTGAATTTTAATACCATGCCTCCAAAGATAGGAGATAAAATAGGGAACACACCATTTACGGCCATTAGCAGTGAAAAGAATTTTGTAAGTTCATTGCCCTGGTATAAATCTCTTGCAATTGCCCGGGAGATTACAAGGCCTGCTGCACCAGACAATCCCTGAATAAATCTTAAGCCAATTAAAAGCCATATTTCAATTATTTCTCCTCCTGAGTAAAAGTATCATTAATTATAAATTACAATTATCAAAAGACGTACTATCTCCCAATTTGAAGAAGGTGGAAGTATAAAAATGATAGCCTTTGGATAAATAATGTGAATTATAACACCAGTTAGTTTAATATGCAAGGCAATACCAATAATATTATAGAAAAAGCTAATAATATTGATGAAAGGTAAAAATTTTAAAAGAGGAATAATTATGGGAGAAAAAATATTTATTATTGTTTTCATAGTTTTATTTTGTGTGATTTTTCCTATGAGTTCATGGGTGAAAACCAATTTTCCAGTTAACACTAGCTATGAAGAAAAAACAACCAAGAAACAGATAAGCTATAGAGAATATGGATATAATATAGAAGGCAGTCTGTATAAATATAAAAATGCATTAAAAAATGTCAATAGAAAAAGGGTAAAGATATACTGCATAGGTGAATCCAATACAAGAGGGGAATATTCCAGCGATGAGATAAACAAGTCCTGGGTAGGTGTAATGAAATCATTATTACAAAACCAATATGGAAATGCAGGAGAAGGATTTATTAGTGTTTATGAAGGCGCCTTGCCTGAAGGAACTAAGCCAAGGTGGACACTGGGTAGTGGATGGAGTGTCTCTGGTGCATCTAAAGAATTCACATCTAATGTAGGAGGTTTTGGAGGATGTTTCGCAATTTCTTCTGGGAATAAATCCCCTTTGACTTTAAAATTTATTGGAACAGATTTGGAATTATTATACTCCAGAGCAAAGGATGGGGGTACAGCAGACATAGTAATAGATGGTAAAAAAGTAGGAATTATAAATTGTTTAGGACAATCAGTAACTTTTTCAAATAAAGTTCATTATTCTGGTTTAAATGATGAAAAACATGAATTGAGGGTAATTCCAAGTACAAATTCAAATATTTTTATAGAGGGTGCAGTTGCTTCATCCAGCAAAATGGGAGTTCAAATTGATAAAATAGCAATTTCCAGTAAAATGGCAAGTTATTTTGAAGGAAATTTCACAAAAGAGGTGTGGAATGCTTCCCAGAAACCGGATCTGGTACTTTTATCTTTTGGACTTAATGAAGCGGGAAATGGAGTTTCTTTTAAAGAGTATAAGGAAAGTATGATAGAGTTAGTGAGCTATTGGCAGAAAAGAGGAAGTGATGTATGCCTGGTGTCAAACCAAAAGCCTGCAGATTCATGGACAAATAATTGGCCAGATTACATAAAAGTATTGTATGAAATAGCAGATGAATATAATGTAGGTGTTATAGATATTTACAAGGCTTATTTTGAAGATTATACTGCTGCACAAAAATTAGGACTATTTGGAGTGGATAAGAATGACTATTCTGGAAATAGCGGAAAAAACACGGCCCACCCCAGTGACAAAGGATATGAATATATTGGAGAGGTTATTTATGAAAATTTGAAACTGTAATATTTATGAAGTGATTTAGGGGTTCAGATGGAGTTTGCCATAGAGAAATGGTTATCTCCACTGGAACCATTATTTTTTAAAGGTTGTTTTTAAGAACTTTGCAGGTAGATTTAATATCCTCAGGAGTTGTTCTGCAGCAGCCGCCTATAAGTCTGGCTCCTCCATCAAACCATTCTTTGGCACTGCAGCTGAAAGCTTTGCTGGAGGAGTCTCCATGCCAGGTCTTGGTGATACCATCATATTCTTCTCCGGAATTTGGATACACTATTATGGGCTTTGAAGAATTTTTTGAAATTTGTTCAATCAATGAATTTATGTACTTAGGTGGAGTACAATTTACTCCAATGGCAGCCACTTGGCGGTTTGAATCCAGATATTTGGCACACTTAGCTAGAGAGGTTCCCTCACTTATATTTAATTCATCTTTGGCACTAAAACTTATCCAACTGCAAACTGAAGGGAATTCTTCCAGTAGTTTTAAAATGGCTTGAGCTTCTACAAGGCTTGGAATTGTTTCGCAGGCCAGAATATCAACTCCTTCTTCTATTAAAATTTTCATTCTGGGTCTGTGAAATTCCATTAATTCTTCTTCGGAAATATTGTAATGGCCTATATATTCAGAACCATCTGCGAGATAGGCTCCATAGGGACCTATTGAACCTGCAATTAGCGGTTTGGGTCTGTTTATTCTATTTAAGGGATTTTTCCAGAATCTATCTCGTGCTTTTTTTGCTACTTGTACAGAAAGCCTTATAAGTTCTATGGCTTCATCTTCTTTAAAGCCTTTTTCCATAAAACCACGAATAGTAGCCTGGTAACTCGAGGTAATAGCACAATCTGCTCCTGATACAAAGTAGTCATAATGTACACCTTCTATTATTTTGGGATCTTCATAAAGTATTTTTGCTGACCATAGGGAATCATCTATATTACAGCCTATTTTTTCAAGTTCTGTGGCGAGAGCACCATCTAAAATAATAACTTTAAAATCTTTTAAAATATGTTTTAGTGGATTCATCTTTAGTTCCCTTTCTTTCCTAAAATTATATATATTGCTTATATTTTAAGTTCTTCTTTTTCAATATGAATTATCTCAGCATCAGTGTTATTTTCTATGAAAGTTATAATATTTTCCATGGTAGAATCTGCCTGAGCCATAGTTGCACATATTCCTGCAATGCCTATAATTATGGTTTTATGAGTATCCTGTTTGGCAATTTCTGATACGGATATATTGAATTTATTTTTTAGTTTTTGAGTTATACTTTTTACAATCATTCTCTTTTCTTTTAGTGAATGTACCCAGGAGGCTCTTAAAGTAATTTTCATAAACAAAATTTTCATAAGCTATATTCTCCATATTAAGTGATTCTTACAAGAAGTTATATCATAAGTATATAAATTATACAACTGTTTAGATATTATAAAATTAAAAGATTTAGAAACTTTCTGTAAAGCGTATGAAAAAACAACACTGTTGTAAAAAACAACGGTGTTGTTTGAGGGAAATGTTGTTTTTTACAACATTTTTTATAAGGACATTTTAGGTTTTATAAAATACCTAGTTATAGCAAACTCCTCACAATAAAAAATATATTGGCATAATATTTGCTGATATAAAATATCAGTATTTGTTAAAGTTACAAGTTTGTAAAGGGGCATAGATTTACTTGTAATTTTCTATCTTTTAAACAATTTTAGATTCAGAGGAATCTTCTGTATATTTAAAGTGTAAAAGCTCATGTGCAAGTCCATGTCCTGGCTTACCAAAATAAGTGTCATACATTTTTATTATTGCGGTGTTTTTATGTGATTTTCTCTTTGGCAGGTGGTTATCTTGATTGTATAATACAGAGGCCCTCAAGGTCCTGTAATCTATAAGTTCTCTGTTGAGTGAATTTAAATGAGGCTGTCCACCGCCATTTATACAACCGCCAGGGCAGGCCATAACTTCTATAAAATGATATTGTTTTTCTCCTATTTTTCCGGAATCTATAAAATCAAATAAATTTGCAGCACCGTTAATTACAGCTATATTATAGGTGTTGCCGGATATTTCAACAGAAGATTCTTTTATGCCTTTTAATCCCCTAATTTGGGTATATTCTATATCTTTAAGATCCACATTTTCTGCAAAGTCTTTTGCAGTTCTAAGAGCAGCTTCCATAACTCCACCGGTATTACCAAATATGACACCAGCCCCGCTGTATTCACCCATAGCAGCATCTGCTTCACTATCCTCAAGAGAGGTAAATTTAATTTTGGCAGCTTTAATCATTTTAGCAAGTTCTCTTGTAGTCAGCACAGCATCTATACATCGCATACCATTGACTTCCATATCAGTAAGATCTGCTTCGTATTTTTTGTCATTGCAAGGCATTATTGTAACAGTATATATGTCTTTTGCTTCTATACCGGATATAGATGGATAATAAGTTTTAGTTGCAGTGCCGAATATTTGCTGTGGTGACTTTGCAGATGAAAGATTTTCAAGCAATTCAGGGTAATAATTCTGAGCCTGTCTTACCCAGGCAGGGCAGCAGGATGTAAACATTGGAAAAGGACCTCCATTTTTTATCCTTTCCAAAAGTTCTGTAGCTTCTTCCATTATAGTCATATCAGCTCCAAAATTTATATCGAATATTTTGTCAAAATTAAGCATTCTTAAAGCAGTATAAATTTTACCTGTTACATCTTTGCCAAATCCCATGTTAAATAATTCACCAATAGCGGCTCTAACAGAAGGTGCCATGGCAACTATTACATGTTTTTTAGGATCTTTTAGCGCTTCTTGTACTCTGGATATATGAGGTTTTTCAGTTAAAGCACCTACAGGGCATGCAATAACACATTGTCCACATAATAGACAATTTGAATTATCAAAGCAAGGGTTATTTTCAATTCCAACAGTTCTCTTGCCATCCTTTTTGATAAATTGCATTACAGAAGTACCAGAATGTACCTTACATGCTGCTACACATCTACCACACAATATACATTTAGTCCTATCTAGCACAAGTGCGTTGCTTCTTGAGTCTATATATTTTTCTCTATCTTCCGGCAAAAATGGTTTTGAAGCCTTTGCTTTGGTTTTGATTACAAGTTTCAAAAACTCACAATCTTCTCTTCTTGGGCATGGCCCGCATTTAAATTCATGGGTATCTAGAAGTGAAGATATTCTCTTTTTAATTCTCTCCTTCACAGTCTCTGATTTAGTATCGATAACCATACCTTCTTCAATTTTTGTGGCACAGGCCACTATAATTTTACCGTTTGCCTCCACAAGACAGACTCCACATTTACCAATATTCATGCAATCCTTTAGATAACATAGTGTAGGTATATCCACATTATTATCTCTTGCTACCTGTAATATAGTTGAGTTTTCCTTTGCCTTTATTTCTTTACCATCTAAAATAACTGTAATCATTTAAATACTCCTTTTAAATATTTTCCTTAAGTACTGCATTTTAAATTTAATATAAATTTTTAAAAATAATTGCTATAAATTAAGTTAGTAGTTATATTAACAATCGAAACCGTTTTCTGAAAATTGGAATGATAAAAATTTAACATTTCAGATTACAAAATATTTTCAACCGTATTTAGCCGATTTAAACATATAATACAGTACTTAATAGGTATTTTATGATTTTATTTATTCATTTTTAGGCAAATCATCTGTAAAATCATTCAATAAATATTCTGATTTAAGCCTAAAATGAAATTTATTTCTTGTATTAACTAAATTATATCATCTTATATGGGTTATGTAAATTTAAAATTGGCTTATTATTTTTATAATATTATGGTAGAAAATATGATAGATTAGAAATATATAGCAGAATATTTGGCCTACAATTTAGATAAACTACAGTGGGAGAAAGGAAATGACTATTGAGTTATTTATATTTGTAGTACTTATTTTTTATTAATTTATTATGGACATACATTTATTTTTTAAGAAACTATAAAAAATTTTTATATATTCCCTATATTCTATTGTGATTTTTTATAGTATGATTCATTTCCAAAGTATAATGTTTAATTTTTATTAAAGTATATATAGATGTACTTTGTTTTTTTATAATCTTTAATTATTGTATTTGCAGGAAAGTGTTCATTTTATCAAAATATACTTCTTAAAGTTAGTGCTTAATTTCATCCCATTAAGATATGTACCTAAAAATTTTCTGGTATAATGAAATGTGATTAAATATGATGGGAGTGAAAGTTTATATATGAATAAAAATTGGGAAAAGAACATAATGATTTTTTTGGCTAGTCAAACCATATCCCTTTTTGGAACATCCTTAGTTCAATATGCGATTATATGGTTTATTACATTAAAAACACAGTCTGGAATTATGATGACCATATCAATTGTCAGTGGTTTTCTCCCTATATTCTTTCTTTCTCCTCTTGCAGGGGTGTGGGCTGATAGGTATAATAGAAAAATATTAATTATTTTATCTGATTCTTTTATTGCAATGTCAACGTTTATTCTGGCAATATTATTTCTTCTGGGATATGACAAAGTATGGCTGTTGTTTGTTATATCTGCCATAAGAGCTCTTGGAACAGCGGTTCAAACTCCTGCAATAGGCGCATTTATCCCGCAGCTTATACCTGAAAATAAACTTACTAAAATTAATGCTGTAAATGGAAGTATACAATCAATTGTTATGCTGATATCTCCTATGGTTAGTGGAGCACTTCTTACTATAACTAAAATAGAGATAATATTTTTTATAGATGTTGTCACTGCGGCTGCAGCAATTTTTATGCTAGTTTTATTTTTACATGTTCCTGCCCATAATAAAGCATTAAGAAAACAGACCAATAGTTATTTTATAGATATGAAAAAAGGAATTACATATATTAAAAATCATGAGTATATAAAAAAGTTCTTTTTATTTTGTATTGGATTTTTCTTTTTATCGGCTCCTGCTGCATTTTTAACTCCTCTGCAGGTATCACGAAGTTTTGGAAATGATGTATGGAGATTAACTTCAATTGAAATTGCTTTTTCTAGTGGTATGATATTGGGAGGGATAGTTATGGCCTACTGGGGAGGATTTAAAAATAGAATTTATACCATGACATTGTCAAGTTTTCTCATAGGAGCATGTACTTTTTTTCTTGGAGTTACGCCTAATTTTGTGTTGTATTTAACCTTTATGGGTCTAGTTGGAATAGCTATACCACTATTTAATACTCCTTCTATGGTATTATTGCAGGAGAAAGTACAGGAGGATTTTTTGGGTAGGGTATTTGGAGTGCTGACTATGATATCCAGTTCTATGATGCCCCTTGGAATGCTTATATTTGGACCAATATCAGATATGATTAAAATAGAATGGTTACTTATAGGTACGGGTATATTTATGTTCATTCAAAGTTTTTTCTTAATAAGCAGTAAAATATTAATAGAAAATGGAGAATCAAATTTGAAAATTAAATAATAACTAAAAATAATCAAAGTCTGTGAAATATTCTAAAAATACACAGACTATTATTTTAGATACAATATTATATTAGGATTTAAATAAAAGTTTTACAAAATTCAGATGGAATTAAAATCATCGTAATGGTGCTCTAATTCTATTGGCATATTAAACACCTTCTCGAACAAAAAGGACTTTTTTTCAAATTTATTTATAATTTTAATAACATTTTCTCCATTAATTGAAAGTTTCAAAATTTTATTTTTAAGTTCAATTTTCTCTAAGGATATTTTCAATTTATGGGTATGGTCTAATACATCGGCAATTCTCAATAAAGCAATCAATTGAAGTATTTTTAGTTCAACTTCATCGGAATAAACTTTTATACCGGAGTCAATTGATTTACCATGTCCACTTGCAATAAAAGAAATTAGTATTTTTATGTCATCTGGTATTTTGCATAGTATTGGATCCGTTAAAATAAGCTGCTTGGTATGTTTGTGATGGAACTTTTTACTGATAAAATACCCTATATCATGTAAAAGAGCACTATAATACAATATATCTCTATGTTCTTTTGTAAAGGAATAATATTTATTTATATAATCGAATAACTTTAAGGCATAGTACGCTACTTTTTGTTGGTGCAGAGCAATATTATGTACATTATATTTGTTTAAAACCAATATTTGTTCTGATTTGCTTAAGTAGCTTTCAATAACTTTCATATTTTTCTCCTAATATAACCATAATTTTATTTTAAATTATATGAAATACCAGAGAAAAATATTCAATATTATTGTATTTCCAAAGTTAATTTTCGATTGAAAAATTTTTCAAAATCATAGGCATCTTCTAATCGAAAAGATATTTTTGATGGAACTGTAATATTTATAATTACTTCTTTTTGTAGTAGGGTGCATTGAATTTTATCAATATTTTTATCTGTCATTTTATGAAGATTTCTAGATATTTTTAAAAGAACTGAAAGCTTTTCAATTATTTCAATATCTTCTTCATTAATTATATTTCCATAATGATCGCTTTGTATTTTTAAGGTACCCTTTCCCTGGGAAGCTGCCACATAAGAGGAAATAAGCTGCTCCCTATGAGATAGACCATTAATTCTAGAATTTGATATTATATAAAAAGAATGTTTAAAGCGACCGTAATAGCTTACATTAATTCCACAATTATATAATAAAGAAGCTGTTTTTAAAATTTTATACAAATTTTCAGGAGAAGCGTTAATTAGAGATTTTACACCCTTATATAACTTTTGTATAATAGTCCATATCTGCATGACATAAATTTTATCAATATGAAGATTTGAGATATAATTATTCAAAGAAAAATCCAATACATTGACTAGGGGAATTTTGTCTTTTAAAATATATTCATAAATCAACCCTTCTCTTATACCGTTTGAACTTATACATAGTTCATCTGAATGAATAAATTTTTGCAGAGTTAATAAGGCAGCCATAGGACCTAAGGATATATCGGCCCTGTCTTTGGAAAGCCCTTTAATTTTCTTGCGTTCGTTACAATCTTTACATTTTATATTTTCATAAATTTCTTTTACCTCATTTGATTTTATTTTATAATTGTGAAGATTATTTAAAGGGTAATTATCTTTTTTTTGATTAATTCGAGCTATATTTCTAATACTGCCTCCTATGCCAATCAATTGGATATTATTTAAGTTTTTTAACCAGGGAACATCATTATAATAGGAAAGTATAAATTTTATTAATTTACTTTCGATGTATTTATCAATAGAATCTGACAGAGAGAATTTTTCAGTAAGATTTATTGCGCCTATGGGTAAACTAATAGATTCTTTTATATATCTTTCTTTTACCCAAATAAGTTCAGTACTACTTCCTCCTATATCAACTAAAAGACCCTCAGAAAAATCTATACTATTTACCGTACCAAGGTAAGCATAATAGGCTTCTTCTTTACCTGATAATACACGTATTTCCATATCAAGCTCATTTTTTACTCTATTTAAAAATTCTGTCTGATTGGATGCTTTACGTACAGCTTCTGTGGCAACTGGTATAATGTGGGTTACATTTTTATATGTACAAAGATGTTTAAAGGAGTATAATGCAGATATTGCTTTATTCATTCTTATAATGTTAAGTTCTCCTTTTGAATTCATGTCTTTTCCAAGACCTATGGTTTCCTTTGATTCTTCTATTATTTTGAAAGAACCATATTCATGAATATGGGCTATTACCAAACGCATAGAATTGGATCCTATATCAATAATTCCTAGTCTAATCATTAATCTTATCTCCTTTTTCATATATAACTTTATGGGTTAATAAAGAGTATATCATATAAAGAATAATGATAAGATAACATTGTTTCATTTACATGGGTTAAATTTTGTTAACACGAAGTAAATACTTATTTAACATTGTACATATACTATTAAAGGTAATAAGTCTATTTTTGTATAAAATTGTTATATATGAGGAGATTTTGCATGATGACAGGAATTTTAAATGAACCTATTGCAGTTATTGATGTAGGATCAAACTACTTAAGGATGAGTATTACACAAGTGGATGAAAAGACTAATATAAAAATTCTGGAAAGTGTTATAAAGCCCACGCAAAATGGAAGGGATACCTTTATATCGGGAAGAATTTCTATAAATACTATTCATGAAACTTGTGATACTTTAAAAGGTTTTGTAAATTTAATGAAGGATTATAATGTTAGACACTATAAGGCTGTTTCTACTAGTGGAATTAGAGAGGCAGAAAATAAACAATATGTGCTGGAGAAAATTAGGCTCAGGGTTGGGATTAATGTACAGGCTATTACCGCTGCGGAGGAGCGGTTTTTTATGCTTAAGGCCATTAGAAAACATTTTTTAAAATCAAACTTTAAAATTTTAAAAAACACTTTAATTGTAAATGTTACTTCTGGCGGACTGGAGATGTTGATATATAAGAAAAATCAACTTAAATTTGCTGAATATAAGAAATTAGGTGCACTGAGACTTAAAGAAAATCTATGGGAATTAGAAAAAAAAACACTACATTTTTCAAAGGTTATGGAACAACATATTGAGAGTAAACTTTATTTATTAAAAGATGTTATATTAAAATATGAGACGGACTGTTTTATTGGACTGGGAGGAGAGCTAAAAACTGTCATTAAAATGATAGAAGGTTTAAACAAATCAAATGATGAAAGTATTAATAAAGATTTTATTTTGAAGGAAAATTTCTTGGAATTATACCATAAAATTAAAGACATGAGTGAGGACGAACTTATGTTTACCTATAATTTATCTAAAAAAGAAACAGAACTTTTAATGCCTTCTATTTCAATATTTTACTATTTTTTTAAAATTACCAATAGTGACAGGATATATATCCCCAAAATATCATTATGGCAGGGGATATTGTATGATTTAGTAGATGAACTTATGGGTACCACAGGTAAAGAGGAATCTTTCCGGGATATTATAAGTTCAGTTTGGCATATTGGAAATAAGTATGGAATAAATAAACCACATGCTGCTTTTGTAGAAAAAATATCTTTAAGCATATTTGATCAGACTTATAAATTGCATAAATTAGGGTATAAAGAACGAATGTATCTTCAGGTGGCATCTATTCTTCATGATGTGGGGAACATAATAAATAATACTTATCACCATATTCATTCTTATACTATTATAAAAAATCAAGATATTTTAGGATTTTCGAGTAAAGAAATAGATTTAATTGCCAATATAGCCAGATATCATTCTTATGAAATTCCTATGAGAGCTCATAATAGTTATCAAGTATTAGATGATAAGTCCAAGATAATTGTATCTACTCTGGCAGCAATTTTAAAATTAGCTGAGTGTCTGGATTCTTCTCATCTGCAAAAAATAAAAAAGTTAAAGCTTGTATTATCTGGGGAAACTTTATTTTTTAATTTGGAAAGTGAAGATGAAATAATTTTAGAAGAGTGGAATTTTAAAAAGAATGTAGATTTCTTTGAGGAGGTTGTTGGAGTAAGACCTATTATATGATCAAGGAGGGATATATTAAAATGAGTAAATATAGTTCACCAAAGAATTTTATTAATAGAGAACTTAGCTGGCTTGAATTTAATCAGAGAGTGCTTGAAGAGGCAAAGGATAATAGTAATCCTCTTTTTGAAAGACTCAAATTCGCATCTATTGTAAGTTCCAATTTAGATGAGTTTTTTATGGTTCGGGTGGGTTCCTTGGCTACTCAAATTGAGGCAGGTTTTGATAAGCCAGACCCTTCTGGACTGACTCCATTGGAACAAATGGAGAAGATTCTAATTAGGGCACACAAGTTAGTCTATGATCAAATAAATTGTTATAACAGGTCTTTAAAAGTTCATTTAAAAAAAGAAAATATTGCTTTTTTAAAACCTAAAGAACTTAGTGAAAGGCAATTGACATATTTAAAAGAGTATTATTTAAAAAATATCTATCCTGTACTAACACCTATGGTAGTTGATCAAAGTAGACCTTTTCCACTTATATTAAATCATAGTTTAAATATTGCTTTACTTCTACAGGATGATAAAAAAGGGCATGAAGGCATTTTTGCAACAATTCAAGTGCCTTCTGTACTTGAACGTTTTATTGAGGTCCCTTCTGATAATGAAAATATCACTGAAAAGATTTTTGTATTTTTAGAAGATATAATTAAGATGAATTTAAATGAGCTTTTTAGTGGATATCCTATTTTAGATTGCAGTTGCTATCGAATAACAAGAAATGCCGATTTGACTCTAGATGAAGAAGGCGCAGAGGATTTACTTGAAACTATTGAAGAATCCTTAAAACAACGTAAACGTGGAAGTACCGTTCGTCTTGAGGTGGAAAATGGTATTCATAGGTCACTACTTAAAATTTTAGAAAAGGAATTGGAAATATCAAAAGACAGGGAATATGAAATCAATGGACCTATTGACTTAACATTTTTAATGAAATTAAGTAATATGAAAAATTATGAACATTTAAAATACCCTCCTATTAAACCATATGTTTCACACCAGTTTTCAAAAGGAGAGAGTATATTTTCTTCTATTTCAAAAGAAGATATTTTATTGCACCACCCTTATGAAAGTTTTGAGCCTGTAGTTGACCTTGTAAGGGAAGCTGCCAGAGATTCAAAAGTTCTTGCAATAAAACAAACACTATATCGTGTAAGTGGAAATTCTCCAATTATTGATGCTCTAATAGAAGCAGCTGAAAATGGCAAACAAGTTACAGTGCTTGTGGAATTAAAAGCACGGTTTGATGAAAAAAATAATATTCATTGGGCAAAACATTTAGAAAAGGCAGGCTGTCATGTAATTTATGGACTTGTGGGACTTAAAACTCACTGCAAGTTATTGCTTATTGTCCGAAAAGAAAATGATGGTATTAAAAGGTATGTTCATATGGCTACTGGAAATTATAATGACATAACTGCTAGAATATATACAGATCTGGGTTTATTTACGGCAAATCCTTATTTTGGTGAAGATGCCTCTAGAGTATTTAATATGTTGTCTGGGTACTCAAGTCCAACAAAATTATTTAAAATGAGTTTAGCTCCTCTGCACTTAAGAGAAAGATTTTTATATTTAATTAATAGGGAAAGGCAAAATGCCAGAGAAGGTAAAAAGGCCAGAATTATAATTAAAATAAATTCTTTAGTTGATAAGGAAATTATAGAAGCCTTATACGAAGCATCCTGTGCGGGAGTAGTTATAGATTTGATCGTTAGAGGAATATGCTGCCTGACCCCAGGAATTTTGGGAATAAGTGATAGGATTTCTGTAAGAAGTATAGTAGGAAGGTTTCTAGAACACAGCCGTATTTATTACTTTTATAATGAAGGAGAAGAATCTATCTATTTATCCAGTGCGGATTTAATGAGTAGAAATTTAGATAGAAGAGTAGAGTTATTATTTCCTGTTGAAGATATTTCCGTAAAGAAAAAGGTAAAACAAATTTTAGAAGTTTCTCTAATTGATACAGTGAAAGCTAGAATTTTAGGCTCAAATGGTTATTATACAAGTATTGATAGAAGAGGAAAAGAGTTTATTAACAGCCAGAAATTTTTTTCCCGTGCTTCATTGAAAGATAGTGAATATAATAATAAGTATCTTTCATCTAATGCAAAATGGATGGAAGAAGGATTTGTTCCAGTACTTTCCAACGAAAAATTTTCATAGTTAAACTCATTTAATCCATAGATAAAAACAGCAAACTTTAAAATTAATTTAATATTAAAGTTTGCTGTTTTTATTTGTGGTGTCAAAATTAATTGTGAAGGAGTGTCTTTATAGAACGTTTAAAATCATGGATTACCGAGTATTTAATGAGATAAATAAATTCAAATAATGTATTAATAGTATTGTAAATATAAAAGCAAAGTGATATAATAAGGACATTATCAACAATTGATATTAATTAATATCAAAAATTAATTAATATCAATTGTTTGCATTTTAGGAGGGGTAACTATGAAGAAGTTTAATAATTTAAGAATCAGGAGTAAATTGCTAGTAAGTTTTTTAAGCATAGTTTTATTTATCGTAATAATTGCTTTGATTAGTATGATTAATATGGGAAAAATAAATACAGGTTCTAATCAGCTTTATAGTAATAATTTAAGAACTCTTAGAAATCTTGATAAATTTGATGCTAATACGCTGCACCTGCGCCTTAGTATAATAAATCTAGTAGAGAGTAGAGATAATAGTAAAGTTTCAGATACAATAACTTCTATGGATAATCTGAAAAGTGAAAACAACAGTATATTAAATGAATATAAGAAAGGAAATTTAACCAATCAGGAAAAAGATATATTGGTTAGATTAGAAAGTGAATTAACTGATTGGAGAAATATTTGTAATGATATTGTAAAATTAATGGCTGATGACAAATATGATGATGCCATGGCTTTAAATAAAGAAGCAGCCAGTTATAGAGACAAGTTAACAAAAAGTATTGAACAATTGGTTGAGATTGTAGATAAAAAAGCTAAAGACAGCAATATGGAAAATACTTCTTTATATAATACCTCGCTGTACATAATAATTCTAATAGTTGCAGCAGCTTTAATTATATCTCTGGTTGTAAGCTTTAAAATTTCTTCTTCAATTTCATCACAAGTTTTTAAAATATTATCTTTTACAGAGCTAATCAGTAAAGGTGATTTAAGTGAAACTATAAATTCATCCAGCAAGGATGAAATAGGGCTAATAGCTGAAAAATTAAATGATGCAAATGAGAGCATAAAGGGATTAGTAGGGGAAATATTACACGGAACGGAAGATATGAGTGCTTCTAGTGAAGAACTTTCTGCCACTGCTCAGGAGATTTCTTCTATGATGATATCTGTGAATGAAGCTACAGATCATATAGCTAAAGGAGCTCAAAATTTAAGTAGTATTACAGAAAATATTAGTCAATCCTCAGAGGAAATGGAAAGTAGTATATCTGAACTCTCAAATAAAGCAGAAGAATCTGCAAAATCCTCATTGGAAATAAAAAAGCGCGCTGCAAATATAAAAGAAACAGCTTCTAAGAATATAGAAGAAGGAGAAAATATATATAATGACAAGAAAGGTAATATTATAAAAGCAATTGAAGATGGAAAGGTGGTATCTGAAGTTAAAATTATGGCTGCTTCTATTTCCAGTATAGCTGAACAAACAAATCTTCTGGCACTAAATGCAGCTATTGAAGCTGCAAGGGCTGGCGAACATGGCAGGGGATTTGCTGTTGTTGCAGATGAAGTCAGGAAGCTTGCAGAACAATCCTCGAGTACTATAGATACTATTAATAAAATGGTTTTTTCAGTGGAAACTGCTTTTAAAAATCTTTCTAAAAGTGGAGAAGAAATATTAGATTATATAGCCAATAATGTAAAACCTAGCTATGAGTTTCTTATGAATACAGGAGTTCAGTATGAAAAAGATGCAGAATTCATAAGCAATATATCACAGGAAATTGACAGTGCCTCTAAACATATGAAACAATTGGTGTCTAAAGTGAATGACGCCATTCAGGGAGTTGCTTCAACAGCAGAAGAATCTTCTTCTGAATCACAGGAAATATCGAGCAGTATAAATGAGGTAACTAAAGCTATTGAAGATATATCTGCCTCCTCTGAAAGCCAGGCAGAACTTGCAGAGAAGCTTACCCACATAGTAAATAAATTTAAAGTTAATTAATAATAATTTAGATAAAAAATGAACTATACTAAATTGAAATGCACCTAAATGTTAGATATAAAACTAACACTTTCAGGTGCATTTTTGAGTATGTAGAAAAAATTATAATTATATTTTAAACTTCTGTACTAAAGTATGTAATTCTTGTGCCATTTTTGACTGGGTTTGGGATGCCGCGGCAACTTTTTCTGCGGCTTTGGTTGTTTCATAAATACTGTCCTTTATATCATAGGCATACTTAGAAGATTTTTCTTCATTGGATGCCATATTGTATATGGCTTTACTGATTTCTGATATAGTGGCGGATAACTCTTCTGACATAGAAGCTATTTCTTCTGACATATTATCTATAAATTTTGCATCAGTGTAATATTGTTCTCCCATATTTTCAAATAACTCAAATTGTGGATTTATTTTTTCGTTAATAAAGGACAGTACTTCATGACTGCCTGCAGAAAGATTTTTGAAAGCTTCTCTTACTTTTTCAATAGTATCTTCAATAGCACCCACTGCCTGGGAAGATTCTTCTGCAAGTTTTCCCACTTCTTCTGCAACTACGGCAAAACTCTTTCCCTGTTCTCCGGCACGAGCAGCTTCAATGGATGCATTTAAGGCAAGAAGATTAGTCTGTTCTGCTATATCGGCAATAGTATTGGCCATAATATGTATGTTTTCAACTATTTTTCCATGTTCGATGGCTTGCATTATTGTATATTTTTTATCTTTATATATTGTATGTACATTTTCAACAGCAGTTTTTCCATTGTCTTTTATAGTTATAGCTGCTTTTTTTGCTGCATTTGCATCGGCACTTCCTTCTAAAGCTTTTTGAGATAATTCATTTATATTCGAATTAATTTCCTCTATGGAAGCATTTATTTCTTCTGATGCAGCGGATGATTCTTGTATGCTGTCTGTTATAATTTTTATAGCACCAGACATATTTTCGGTTTTTGAAGAGAGTTCTTCTGCAGTAGAATATAGCTCTTCACTGGAACTGCTCATTTCTTGAGAATCTTCTATGATTTTTTTGAGTAAAGTAGTTATATTTTCTTGTGCAGTGTTGAGTGCTTCAACAGTTTCACCAAATTCATCCCTATGGCTTGTATTTATTTTTGTAGAAAAATCAAGTTTAGCAAATCTTTTTGAAAATTCTTTAATTTGTAAAAGGGGGGTATTTATATATCTTGAAATTATAATTCCTAGGACTATGGAAATAATTAAAGTGAATATGACTAATATATTTGTAAATTTTAAAGTTGAATTATAATGTTTAATACTGTTGTTGTAATCATTTTGTGTCAATTTCATATTTAAGTTTATACCTCTGTCAAGTACTGACAGTACTTCTTTTCTATATTTTGAGGCTGTTAAAAATTCTTCTTGAGCACCTGTATAATTTCCATCTTGTGCTAATTTAATACAATTTTCACGGGAATTGTTCCATGCTTGTATGCGCTGTTTAAGCTCATAAATTAGTTGTTTAGCCTCAGTATCTGTGATGAGGGAAGCATAACTTGAAATAAGTTCATCATTTTGTTTTGATATATTATTCATATTAGTTATTGCAGCTTCTAAATTTTTTCTATTCTCAGGAGCTATAACAATTAGCATATCATCTTCTTTATCACTTGGCATATTTATTTTTAGCTTGTAGAATAAATTTATTCCCTTTAAATTTACAGTGTATATATTATTTAGGTCTTTGTTTATTAATTTCATTCTGGTAATGCAGGTAATGCCGATTATAGATCCCAATAATGCCACTACAACAAATGACAGTAACAGTTTTTTAAAAATACTCCAATTTGATAATATTTTCATAAAATTTTCACCTCAACTTATAATATTGCACTTTTTAAACATTTAGTTCGATTCTTATGTAATAATATTCTTTGTTTTAAATTTAAAGTAAATCAGTCAGCATTTTTTGAGCAAAATAATGTGAAAATTGGCAGAATATTTTGGAAGAAATGATTTTAATTAAAAATTTAGATAAAAATCAGATTTAAATGTATAATAATGTTATAATTAATTGTACAAAATGTTTATTTTGTTTAAAATTTTTTTTGAAATGTACATAAATGGAGTAAATATAAAATACAATATAAAAAGCACCCTTCCATAGAAATAATCGTGAATTTATCCGAAGAATCACTTGATCATTTGAAATTATTGTCTGGAAAGAGTGTTCTTTATTCAGTTTAAGCAAAAATTTTTTGCGTTTTTTTATTATAGCCCCAGTCCTTTTTGGCAATATCCATATTTAAACCACTGGCAGGTGCCACATATATTTTCAAAATTTTTATGATTTATTTTTTCATGAATAGTATTTAAAATATATTTATAAGTATAAATTTCATTTAAATTTAAATCTAACAAATTTAATATCTTTTTATCAATGGATTTAATTTTAATCTCATATCGGCATAATTTTTCTTCTGTGTTGTTTGGGCAGCAGGAACAAATTTCATCTACACCAGCTATAACTTTTATTCTGGTAAGAGTATCTTTTTTAACCGGCAAATTATTTTATCCATATTTTCAGTAAAATTCTTGCTGTAGCCATATCCCTTATATCCCTGTATGCATAACAGATGATGGGCTCTAAGCGTTAACATTTTATGAGATGGGTTTTTATAAGAGCCATCCTTACTTTGCCTCCTAATAAATAGGCTAATGCAATTTTTATAATATCTAAAGGTATAAAGGGAAGAACACCTATTACTAGGGCTTTTTTAATTGCGATATTTGTTATAAATGACAGTTGGACTATTCCCATTCCATAACAAATCAGCAGGGATGTAATTAGCAGCGTAGTTGATTGTATATGGGATAAGCTTTTATCGGATATTTTTCCTACAATAAAAGCTACAATGGGATAAGATATAAGATACCCTCCTGAGGGGCCAAATACCACATTTAATCCCCCTTGAAAATTTACAAAAATAGGAATGCCGATTGCACCTAAAAGTATATATATAATCTGAGATAGTGTTCCAAGTCTACTACCTAATATTATTGCAGATATGTACACTGCCATTACTTGGAGAGTAATTGGCACGGGACTAAAGGGAAGGGGGATGGAAATTTGAGCTAAAATAGCTGTCAAAGCTGTAAAAATAGCTATTATGGTAATATCTCTTATTTTTAAGTTCATTTTTTTACTCCTTTCAAGTATCGTTAACTGAATTATAAAAAATAGTAACAATATAATTATAATAACTGGACAGTGAATTGTCAACGAATAATATATATTGGTTTACAATTTCAACTCAAGAATCACCTGATAAATAATATGAAATAGAGACTGCTGACAAGGCATAATCAGTAGTATATAATAGAAATAAAGGTTTCCCCAAATCATAAGATATATAAAGGGATATATGTAGTGACAATTTTAAAAGTAAATATTGCAGAGGGGAGAGTATGCTTTTATGAATGCATTGTTAGAACAAATTAAATACGCTAATGGCAAATTTCCAGAGGAACAGATACGACAGATAATAAGTAGAAAAGAAGAGTTTATTCCTGAATTAATTGAAATACTGAGATCTGCTGAAGATAACTATAATGAGATTCTAGGAAAACCTAATTATTTCTTGCATATATATGCAGCATATTTATTGGCACAGTTTAATGAAGAACAAAGTTTTTCCTTAATCATAGATTTAATTAGTTTACCGGATGAAATTGTATTTAAGATATTTGGCGATGTTGTCACAGAAGATTTACATAGAATTTTAGCATCTGTCTGCAAAGGAAATGTCCAGCCAGTAAAAGAATTATTGGAAAATGAAAATGTTAATGAGTATATAAGAGTTGCTGCAATTAAGACATTTCCTGTATTATGGGTGGAAGGTGTTATATCCAAGGATGAAATAATTAAATATTATAGAAGTTTATTGAAAGAAAAATTGAAAAGAGAACGTTCTGTTGTTTGGGGCAGTCTGGTAAGCAGCTGTTGTGAAATATGTCCAGATGAATTATATGAGGAAATTAAGGAAGCGTATAAGGATAACTTAATAGAAAATTTCTACATATCTTTAGAAGAGGTAGAAGAGAATTTTGATATTGAAGATGATGAAAGAATTTTAAATTTAAAGAGGAGAGGATATGAATTTATAAGAGATACCATTAAAGATTTGGAGTATTGGCCATGCTTTCAGCAGAATATTAAATCTGAACCACAAAATGGAACCCATATTCAAAGAAAAATTGCAGATAAAAAGAAGAAAAAAAGAAAGCAGGTAAAAGCCTCTAGAAAAAATCAGAGAAGGAAATAAAATATTTAACTAATGGGCATATTCCTAAAAAAAGGTATATGTCCTTATTTTCTATATATTTGGAGGGATTATCTTATGAGAAGAGAATATATAAATTATCCAAAAGATGTACCTGTTTTAATTTCCTGTGCCAATATAATTGAATATCCCATACACTGGCACAATTCTATAGAAATACTCTATGTACTTAAGGGCAAATTTTATGTAACCATAGATTCAGATAAGTATGAACTGGTGGAGAAGGATATAGAAATAATAAATATAGATGAAGCCCATAGTATTTACAGCGAATAATACTACAGGATACAGTTTTACAGATTTACTTAATTTAACTAGAGTTGATGAAGCATTGAAAATTCTTTTAGATACTGATAAAAATATATCTGAAATATCAGAGGAAGTAGGATTTTCACATACAAGGTATTTTAATAAACATTTTAAAATTCGATTTAAATGTACACCTTCCCAATACAGAAAAAAATTCAAAGTAGATGAAGAAATTTTTAAGAAACAAAAAAATAGTTTTTCAGGAGCTTTCAGATAGTCTTCAATTTATAACCTATTATCTTGAAGATTATGACAGATTTAATTATGAAGAAAAATATGCAAGAGTTCTAAATGTATTTAGTGAGGACATGGGTATATTTAAAGGCTCTGATTTTTATAACTGGAATAGGGACAATTGGTATTTGATAATACAGCTTTTGCACAGGAAGAATTTAAAGAAGTATTAAAATCCTTTTTAGATTATTTTAGTGAGCTTGATACTATAGATTTTACTTCTTTTAAATTTCAATTTATATCTGAAATGGATGGAAGTTGTGTAGAAGAAATAACTGGATTTTTGCTTAAAAACCATGAATTTGAAGTTTTAAAAAGTAGATTTTTTTATGGGGATAATGTGAATTTTATCTATGATACAACATACATGCTTCCTTTTACAATTAACAGTATTATAAATAAAAAAAGCAATTTTTTTAATGAATAAAATGGGAAATACTTTAGTTGCAAAGGATAAAGGATTAATAGTCACTAAAAGTTATAGAGAATATCAGATTCTGCTCTATAGTTATCATGAGGACATAGAAGATATTAATTTTTCTGAAAATTTTTCTAAGTTTAGAGGCAGTAAGGATATTACTGAAAGGAAATTTTCATTAAATGTTGTGGGGATATCTTCTGCTGTGCGAATAATAACTTATGATATAAATGAAAAAGTGGGTTCTTCCTATAATTACTGGGCGGATATGGGCAAGCCAAAGAGGCTGAGCAAAGAAGCTAAAGGAAATACTTTATAAGTCCTCTTTCCCTCAAATACGTTTTAAGAGTATAAAAAAAGTACGGTATTTAATATACAAGCTAAAATTCAAGGGTATGGTGTAGTGCTTATAGTAATAAAAGAGGTATAAATAAATAAAAAACATGGCTTTTTATGCTTTTGCCATAAAAAATATATTTTATTCATATAGCATATTAGTACTTTTATAGCAGCATTTTAGTTGATGAAATCCACCGGGCTGAAAGGTTATAATTTAACCTAGAAGTCTGGCTAGCTCAGACCTCAGGAATTGAGGTGGTTTTATGGGAGCAGATGACAAAAGTTTTTTAAATGATAAAGTAAACAAATTACTTTTTAGATTTGCTGTTCCTGCAATTTTTTCTCTACTTGTAGGTGAGTTTTATAATATAATTGCTATAGTGTTTGCAGGAAGGTATATAGGTACAAATGCCATAGGTGCACTTACAGTAGAATTTCCCATACAGAGATTTTTTATTGCTCTTGGCCTTTTAATAGCAGTTGGAACGTCAACTTATGCCGCCAGGATAATAGGGAAAAAAGATATATCTGAATTGAAAAAATAATAGTGAATTCTTTTATTTTAACTTTAACTTTTTTAATTTTAATTAGCTATATACTTATTGCAAATATGGCAATGGGAATAGAGGGAAGTGCTATTGCTGCAGTAGTGGCACAGATTGTTTCTTGTATGTTTGCATTATTTAAATTTATTGATATAAGTAAGGCACTTCATATTCAATTTTCAAACAAATCTGTTCTGGAATATTTAAACATAGATATCTTAAATCAAATAATTGTCTGTGGGTTTTCCACTTTTATAGTTGAGATTTCAGATGCAGTGGTGGCTGGGGTGTTAAATAATGTGATTTATAGTACTGGTGGGGATTCTGCCATAATTATTGTGGGAGTAGTTGAAAAAGTATCTATGTTTATCTATAGTGCAATTATAGGTATAAGTTCTGGAATGCAGCCCATAGTAGGATATAATTTTGGAGCTGAAAAATATGAGAGAGTTAAAGAAGTTTTAAAAAGTTCTATTAAGATTGTTATTGTGCTCTCTATAGTGTTCTGGGCAATTTTTCTGTTTTTTTCCTATGAAATAATAGGATTATTCTTCCTAAAGGATAAAGCACTGCTTTACCAAACTGTCAGTGTTTTTAGAATAAGTATCTCAATGATCCCTCTCCTTGGAATATATTATGTTACCATGTATTATTATCAGGCAATAGGAGAGTCCAAAAAAGCTTTTTACTATCTATATATAGGGAAATTATAATATTTATACCTCTTGCACTGTTTCTTGTATAAATTTTTGGCGTGAAGGGTGCTATTATTGCATATCCAATAACTGATGGAGTGGTGATATTGACTTCAATTTATTTCATGAAAAAGGAACTTGAAGAAGAATTTGGAGCAGAAACCACCAGTATTGGAATGAACTAAAATTTAAATCTTTTAAGGCTTAGTGAGTTTAATAAAACAGATATGGAGCTAAATGACATGGCTGCAGCACCTATTACAGGATTTAAATGTCCTGTTACTGCGATTGGTATGGCAATTATGTTATAAATAAAAGCCCAAAATAAGTTCTGTCTTATTTTTCTCATAGTTATCCTTGAAAGTTCTATTGCCTCCGGTAAGGCTCTTAAATCTTCTTTTAAAAGTACTATGTCACCACTTTCAATGGCAGCATCAGTACCTGATCCCAGGGCAAATCCTATATCTGCTGTAGCAAGAGCAGGGGAATCGTTTATACCATCTCCCACCATGGCTACCACTTTTCCTTTATCTTTTAATTTGGAAATTTCCTGAGCTTTGTTTTGCGGCTGTACATCTGCTATTATATTTTTTATGCCAAGCTTATTTGCAACTGATAGAGCTGTATTTTTATTATCTCCTGTGATCATATAAACTTCTATATTCTTTTTGTTAAGAGATTTAATGGCATCTGCTGAAGTATCTTTTATTTTATCTTGCATGGCAATAACTCCAGCTAAAATATTGTTAACTGCTATCAGCACAGATGTTTTTCCCTGTTTTTGAAGTTTACTTAAGTTATCTTCAAGTTCCAATAAATCCACTGAATTTTCCGTTAAAAAGGTTTCCTTTCCTATAAGAACCTTTTTGTCATCTACAAGTGCAGTTATACCCCTGCCTGGAAAATACTTAAAATAATCCAGAGTACTTATCTCATCTTCATAATTATATTTTCCATATTTGTATATGGCTTCTCCGAGAGGGTGTTCAGAAGGTTTTTCAGCTGCTGCAGCTAAAATCATCAGATCTTTTTCTTTGATGATATTTAAAGATGAAATTTGTTTTTTATTAAATAGAATAATATCGGTAATATGAAGTTTTCCTGTGGTTAAAGTTCCCGTTTTGTCAAATACCACAGTATTGATTTTACAGCATTGTTCTAGCTTTTCACCATTTTTAATTAATATTCCGTTCTCTGCTCCTTTTCCCATTCCTACCATCAATGCAGCAGGTGTGGCGAGACCCAATGCACATGGACAGGATACTACCAAAACTGAAACAGCATGAATTATAGCAATGTCTATAATAAATATCTGCTGATTGAAAATCACAAAATACCATATAATAAATGTAAGGGCTGATACAGTGAGTACAGCAGGTATAAATAATCCTGATACCTTATCTGCAATTTTTTGAATAGGAGCTTTGCTTTCCTGGGCTTCTTCGACTAACTTTATTATGTTTGAGAATACAGTATCGTTGCCAACTTTAGTAGCCTTAAAAGTAAAAGTACCATTTTTGTTTATAGAAGCACCTGTTACCAAATCATCTTTTTTCTTTTCAACAGGTACGCTTTCTCCTGTAAGCATTGATTCGTCAACAGAAGAGTAACCTGTAAGTACAATGCCGTCTACAGGTATTTTTTCACCTGGTTTTACCATTAGAATGTCACCTATGGATACTTTTTCAATAGGAACTGCATGTTCAATATTGTTTTTTAATATTCTGGCTGTTTTGGGCTGGAGCTTGTTCAGGGCTTTTATTGAAGCAGCTGTTTTACTTTTTGCAATGGATTCCAGATATCTTCCAAGAAGTACAAGGGTAATTATAGTAACGGAGGATTCAAAATATAAATTTACCATTCCTAAAGTATATGTTACAGTTTCAAAAAGTGCAATGTATAAGCTGTAAAAATATGCAGCGGTAGTTCCTATGACAACCAATAGGTCCATGGTAAATGCTTTAGCCTTTAATGCATAAAAGGAACTTTTGTAAAATCTAAAACCTATTATGAATTGAACTATAGTTGCCAGTGTAAGCTGAAATTTCCAGTTGTGGAGCTGTGAGGACTTTAATCTTAAAATTTCAATAGTGTTTCCCCACTTGTTAGCTGAATTAGGGTCAAAAGTATTGTGACAGAAACCTGTGGTGCCAAGTATCATGCCTATTATTAATGGAGTACTTAAAATAGCGGATATTATAAATAAATTTCTAAGTTTGTTTCTCTCAATTTCCTGTCTTGTAAGGCCTTTATCTGTATTTTTTTCATTTTCCTCTCCCACGGAGAAACCCAATAATTCTATTTTTTGTTTTATGTCCTCTAAGTTTGTTTTATCATTATCGTACTGAAATTTTGCTTTTTCAGCAGCATAGCTTACATTTATTTTATCTATACCTTCAATTTCAGAAACAGCACATTCTATTGTAGTGGAACATAATGTACAAGTCATACCGTAAACTTTTAATGAAGCATTCTTAATCATTCTACCATATCCTTATAATTTAAGATAAAATTAAAGACCAATAATCCATAGAAATAGATTATTGGTCTCCAGATTTCTGGTCAACGAAATACAATTTCTTGTATTCTAGCATGATGGGAAGTTGGTGTCAATGATTTATAATTAAAAAAGTATTTAGATCAATTAACTGAATATTAATATTTAATTAATAAAATATTGATAATTTCTACATGTAATCTACATATTTTATTCATTGACAATAGACAAAAATTATATTAACATATTCAATAACAATTATATGATTGTATGATTTTGTAGCTAACTAGAAAGCTAGAGGCTGAAACTTTCTTTAAGTATAAAAAGAAGGTTTTGGCCTTTTTCATTTTAAATTTAAGGGGGAATAAAATTATGAAAAGCAAAAAATTAGTGTCTTTAGTACTTTTGGCAGGTTTGACAGCTTCAGTTTTAGGAAATTCTATAAATTCAACAGTTAAAGCAGAGGAAAACAGGGTAAGCAGAATAGGCGGACAGGATAGATATGACACCGCTGCTAAAGGTGCCCTGTCAAATTGGAGCAGTACAGATAATGTGGTATTGGTGTCAGGTGAAGGGTATGCAGATGCAATAAGTGCTTCTGTGTTGGCTAAGAAGTTAGATGCACCTATTCTTTTAACAAATTTAAAAAGTTTGAATCCTTGCACGCAATCTGCATTTTCTGCATTGAAACCAAAAAATGTATATATCATAGGAGGAGACGCAGTAATTTCTAAGGAAATTAGGGAGCTATTAAAGAAATCCTATAATATTATTGAATTAAAAGGAGATGACAGGTATGCTACAAATACAGCTGTAGCTGATGAACTTGTGAAACAGGGAGAGGATGCTTCTGATGTAGTATTAGTTGGAGGAGAAGGATTCTCAGATGCATTGACTGTGGCTTCTATTGCAGCTTCACAGGGTAAAATACTATTGCTTGGTACCAATGATCTGAATAGTATAAAGCCAGTTACGGATTTTGTAAACTCTCATAAATCCAATTCCACTGTAGTTGGTACAACTTCTGTTATAAATGACATTACATATAAGGCTGTCAATGGAGTTAACAGGATAGATGGAGGAAATAATAGATTTGATACAAATCTCAAAGTACTTGATTCATTTAAAAGTGATATAAAATTTGATAAAGTTTATGTGGTAAGTGCCAGTGGAAATGGCTATGCAGATGCCCTTACAGCATCCGCTTTAGCAGGAAGAGATAATTCTCCTCTTGTGTTAGTAGATGAAGAAAATTCTACAGCTACATCAAATGCCTTAAATTATCTAAAGACCAATTTAACTTCCTCATCAAAAGTAGAAATTTTAGGAGGAACGGGAGTAGTTCCAGAAGCCATTGAAAATAAAATAAATACATTAAATGGTTCAGAAGAACAAGTACAGACATTTACGGGATATATTACTACAGAGGATGATTTTGCAGCTGGTCTTAAGGAGGATAGCGCACATATGATACACATGAAAATGATGGCGTTATCCGGACTTGGAATAACTTTTCAAGAAAATGGTGAGTGGGTTTTTTATTATTTTGATGGTAATATATCTACAGATAATAAAGATGGAGAAGGGGGTACATGGATATTTAATGGTACAGGATCGCAGTTAGATGCGTGGAATATAGTTGAAGAACAGATTAAAAGGAATGACGGTTCGGATAAGATAAGTCCTGTACCTGTTATTATAAAGGGAATATTAAAGGGAAATACGCAGACAAATCCTGGACCTGATGCAGATGGTGAAAACTTTCCTGTAATAACTGTAGAATCCATAAGTGCAAATTAAAATTAAATGGGGGGGTGAAAACTGCTATAATTTTATAGTAGAAATGTTAATGAAAATAAAAAAAATAATTATTATAGGAATATCTGTAATTATTTGCATATCTGTATTGGCAATTATATGGAATACAAAGAGTAAATCATTGAAATCATCTGATATTGTTAATACTACTACTAATTCAAATACTAGTAATAAATCTAAAGGTACTGTATCAAAAAATGGAGAAAATTCAAATCAAGTTGAAACTAAATCTTCAGATAAGGCAGAGGATAAAATTCAACCTGAAAGTTCAGCAAATTCCAGCACATCAGCATCAATATCAAAATCTGCAGCAATATTGAAAGCTGAATTGGAATCACAATCTAAGTCAGAATCAGAAAATGCTTCTAATCCACAGCTGCAGACATTTACAGGATATATTACTACAGAAGATGATTTTGCAGCAGGGCTTAAAGAAGATACTGCAGCTATGATATATATGAGGCTAATGGCGTTATCAGGACTTGGAATAACTTTTCAAGAAAATGGTGAATGGGTTTTTTATTATTTTGATGGGAATATTGCTACGGATAATAAAGATGGAGAAGGAGATAAGTGGGTATTTGACGGTACGGGATCACAATTAAATGCATGGAATATAGTTAAGCATCAAGTTGAACTTAATAATGGATCAGATAAGATGAAACCAGTACCTGTTACTGTTACTGGAGTACTGGATGGAAGCATGCAGAATAATCCTGGACCTGATGCGGATGGTAAAAGGTTTCCTGTAATAACAGTACAATCTATAACTAAAAATTAATATGTTGAATGGAGCTTGACTATTTAAAATTTAATACAAACTATACTTTTTGGTAATTTGCCAAATTGCTGAGAAGTATGGTAAAATTTAATTGAAAAGCTATACATATTATGTAGAGGGTAGGGTAGTATTAAAATGTATGAATATGATAAATTGATTTATTTAAAAGAGGAAAAGTGTGTTGGATGCAATAAATGTATAGTTAATTGCCCTGTGATAGGTGCTAACATCGCATATATAGTAGAAGGAAAAAACAAAGTAAAAATAAATGGAGAAAAATGTATACATTGTGGTGAGTGTATAAAGGTATGTGACCATTTTGCAAGAGACTTTAATGACGATACTGAAGATTTTTTTAATGACTTGTCATCGGGGAAAAAAATATCTTTAATAGTAGCACCTTCTATTAGAGTTAATATTGAAAATTATAAAAAGTTGTTTGGATATTTTAAGTCCATAGGTATCAATTTTATATATGATGTTTCTTTGGGGGCGGATATAACTGTATGGGCATATTTAAAAGCTATAAAGGACAATAAATTATCTTCTATTATTGCACAACCCTGTTCAGCTATAGTTAATTATATAGAAAAGTATAATTCGGGGTTAATAGATTTTTTGGCGCCAATTCAGAGCCCAATGATATGTACTTCCATTTATATGAAAAAATATAGAAATATTGCTGATAATATTGCCTTTATATCACCCTGTATAGGAAAGTCAGATGAAATTCACCATAAAAATACTTTTGGGTATGTAAATTATAATGTGACTTTTAAAAAACTTTTGGAGTATCTAAATAAAAATCTTATAAATATAAGTTCTTATAAAGAGTGTGATTTTGATGATATTAAATGTGAATTGGGATTCTTATTTAGCAGACCCGGGGGTTTAAAGGAAAATATCGAGGCCAGAGTTCAGGATACCTGGGTTCGTCAAGTTGAAGGTGAACATTCTGCCTATGACTACTTAAATGAGTATGGAAAGCGTATTGCAAAAGGAGAATCAGTTCCTTTGATTGTAGATATTTTAAATTGTTCTAATGGATGTAATTTTGGAAGTGCCGTACCATATGAGAATAAACTGTCTATTGATGACTGTGACAATAAGTTTAACAATCTGAAAAAAATTAAGCTTCCCAAAAATAATAGATCATTTATAAAAAGAAATAAAGAGGATCTTTCTGGTATGTTTGATAAAACCCTAAAATTAGAGGATTTTATGAGGGTATATAATAAAAATCAGGCTGTATTTGATATAGAGGAACCAACGGAAGTTCAATATAATGAAATATTTAAACGTTTAAATAAATTTACTGAAACACAGAAAAATATCAACTGTTCTTCCTGTGGCTATGGCACATGCAGGGATATGGCAAGGGCAATACATAATGGATTAAATGCATATTATAATTGTATTGATTATAATAAACAGGAAGTCAATCATGAGCAGCAGCTTTTAAATTATAAAAATGAAGAAATGAAGGCATTGGAAGAATTAAATAGATTATCTGAGGAAAAGGTTAAAAATGCGGAGGAATTAAAGAAGAAAGTTTCAGAAATAATACTTTCAGTTAAAGAAGTTACAAAGGGTAATGGAGAAAGTGCAGTAGCTATTGGTAATATATCTAACGATATAGCAGAGGTATTAAATATAACTAATATACTTAAAGATAATATCAGGGAAATAAGGGATAAATTAAATAAATTTTCCAAAGCTTCAGAACAAATTGTAGATATTGCAAATCAGACAAATCTTTTAGCTTTAAATGCTGCTATTGAAGCTTCAAGATCCGGAGAAATGGGAAGGGGATTTTCTGTAGTTGCAGATGAAGTGAAAAAATTATCTTATGAATCAAAAGATGTAGCTTCATCCACACAAAATGATCAAGCTGTGATGATTGGGCTTATAAAACAAATATATAAAGTATCAAAGGTTTTAAATACAAAGATGGAAAGTGTCAATAGCTCTATAAATGATATTTCCTCTGTTACTGAAGAAATATCTGCAAATAGTGAAGAGATTAGTGCAGCAGCTTCCAGTCTTTTAGAATGAGAATGATATTTTACAGCAGTTTGTCTTAAAAGTAAAAAAAATATAACATTGTAAGCCCTATATGGAGTTTAATCTTATAGGGTTTTTATTGTAATTTTTTTATAATGTAGTTGACAAATGCGTACTACAGGTGTAATATATCATTGAAGACTACATCTGTAGTACGAAAGGAGGGAAAATGTTGAGTAAAACACCAAAAATATCTGATTCAGAATGGGAGATAATGAAAGTATTATGGAAAAAATCACCCCTTACTTCTAGCGAAATAATTGAAATTTTAAAAGAATATATTTCATGGAATCCAAAGACTATTCATACTCTCATTAGTAGACTAGTAAAAAAGGATGCCATTGAAGTGAAAAAAGATACACCTTTTTATTTATATTATCCTAAGGTGTCTGAGGAGGAATGTAGAAAAACAGAAACAAAATCTTTTGTCAAGAAGGTTTATAACGGCTCAATTCATCTATTAATTTCTAATTTTATAAAAAACGAAAAATTATCAGAGGAGGAGATAGAGGAATTGAGGAAAATACTAGATGAAAAAGATAGCAGAAGGAGATGATTTATATGAATCTTTCTTCTATATTTAAAATGATTATCTTATCATCTGTCATAGGAAGTGTAATTGCAATTATCATCTTTGTAATAAAAGGGGTGTTTAAAAATAGGCTCAATGCTTTCTGGCAATATTATATATGGTTCTTGCTTATTATAAGATTAATTATACCTACAGGGTTTGAAACTCCTTTAAGTAAATTTAATAATATAGAATTTGCTGCTGAAAAAATTCAGTCACACTCAAATTCATCTAAAACTACCAATGATTTGGAAAGTGTAAGTGAAATTAATTTACAAAATGTCAGTGAAGTTTCAGGGTTAAAATTAAATGAAGAGGGCAGTTTAAAAGAAACAGTATCTAAAGATTTTAACTACTATTTTAATATAGCCAGTATAATTTGGGTGTCAGGTGCTGTTTTTGCTTTTCTTATTATATTATTTATAAATTGTATATTTATATTTAAAGTATATAAACAGCCTTTTTGTGAGGATAAAGATACACTTAAGGTGCTGGAGAAATGTAAATCCATTATGAATATTTCAAGAGATATACCAATAATTTGTGATAGATATGTAAAGGTACCTTCTCTTTTTGGGAATATAAAACCTAAAATTTTAATTAGTTCAGATTTTATACATAGGCTTTCTGTTGAACAGAAAAAGTATATTTTTTTACATGAACTCTCCCATTTTAAAAGAAAAGATATTTTTATAAGCTGGATAATGTTGTTTTGTGGAATACTTAACTGGTTCAATCCTATAATATGGTTTTTCCTTCACAAAATGTGGGAGGATTGTGAATTAGCTTGTGATGCTTATGTATTATCTCATTTAAAAGAGAAAGAACAAGGGGAATACGGCAAGACAATTATCGATATGGCAAAGTTTGTATCAGATATAAAATATATTCCTGGAGCCACAGGGATAATTAAAGGCAATTCAAATATAAAGAGGAGGATAATTATGATGAAAAAATTCAAAAAAAGTCCATATAAATGGTCAATAGCTGTAATTTGTATTTTAATAGCTGTGTGCATAACTGGTATAACCAATGCACCTATTAAAGCTGCAGTGTTAAAAAATGAAGGAGAATTACTGCAAAAAGAACAAAGTAATATAGACTATGTAAATATAGTAGAGGGATTTTTACCTGCAAATTCACAAATTGTAACCTCTGGTAATACAAAGGAAGAAGAGAATATTTTATTAAAGGACTTAGATAATGATGGCCAAAGAGAAATTATAACTGCTTATAAATCATCAGGACAACCAATTAGTGAAGATGAAAAAATAAATTTACTCGTTCTTAAAAAAGTGGGAGAGAAATGGTTTAAAGCTTTAGATGAATCTGGACAGGGCTTCAAATTGGATTTAGTATTAACTGCAGATATAGATGGAGATGGAAGAGAAGAAGTACTTTTAAGTAGAAGAATTGAGGGAACTGCAGGAGAGATTTTTGTGTATCAATGGAATAACAATGTGTTGAGTAAAGTTTCAGATGAGGGGGTATATTATTCTAAGCTAGATATAGTAGATGTTCCAGGAAAAGATATAAAAGATATAGCTGTGTGGCAGCATGATACTGGGGATGCTTACATGATAGATATTTTAAAGTGGAATGGAAAAATCTTTGTTCCAGAAAAAATTGATTGTCCTGATTATTTTAAACAGTCGGTGGTACCTTATTATGAGCAAAAGGTAAAGGAAATGCCAGGAGCTGGCTTTTATTGGTACTACCTGGCAGAGGCGCAATTAAAGTCAGCGGATAAAAAAGGAGCCCTGAAGTCCGCGGAAAAAGGATTAAAGTTAGATACAGGATATCCTCCAAAAGAATATTTTAATGAGATTAAGGAAAAGGCTTCCAAATAATTATCTATTAAATTTAGTAACACTCTTTTATTATATAACAACTCTTTTTTATACTTTTAGCTTCTTTTTTTATAGATGCTGTTTTTTCACCAATGGCCTCAATACTGGAGAAGTTTCCAATATTACCATAGATGCCTGCAATAGATATGGAAGGAAGTGTAAATATATCTTCATTTCCTTTCCTGTCTATATGTTTAATATATCCGTTAGCTTTATCTTTTTCATTTAAAAAATCCAATATACCTGTATCAAATTTTTTAATAATATTTTCACATAATTGTAAACAGTTATCTAAGGAATTTTCTATTATAGAAAAGAAATCATCCCCTCCAATATGGCCTACAAAGCTATTATAAGGAAATAAACCTCCGATTTCTGATCTTATTACCTCAGATGTAAATTTAATTACTTTATCTCCATTTTCAAATCCATAGGTATCATTATAGACTTTGAAATTATCTAAATCAAAATATAAAATGCAGCATTTCTTATTAAAGGAAAGAATATCCCTAAGTTTATTTTCTATAATTGAATTACCAGGCAGTTCTGTTAAGGGATTAAGCTGTTTTGCATAATTATATTCTAGCATTGTAGTATAATTAAGGAGTGTTTTTATGGTAACAATTCCATAATATTTATTATTTTTAGTTACAATGATATAGTCATATATATTATCAATTTCTCGTTCCATGGCAATTTTAGAAACTTGATTTACAGGTATATAATAATCTACTATTATAGGATTGGAATCCATAACCAAAGTTATGGGACGTTTGGAAAAAATAGCAGCACCATATTGAGTTGCAAACACTGAATCTAAAGAATGTTTCATTATAAGTCCCACAGGAAATGTATCATTTACAATGCATGCTCCTGTGATAGTATTGTTATTATGAAAATACTCTTTTATAATCCTACAAGTAGTATTTGTATTAAATGGTTTGTCTAAACGTGTAATCTTACCGATGTAATTATTTGAAGAAGAAATAAATCTGGCATTTTTCATTTTATGATAAGATAAAATAGTATTTTTTACATGATCAGGGATATCTAAAAATGCTCCTGCAGGCGGACTGATAAAATATCCCTGTCCTGCATAAACTCCAAGATTAATCAACGTTTTAAGTTCTTCTCTATTTTCTATACCTTCGGCAATTAGTTTCATATTAGTCACTTCAGATAATCGTACAAAACATTCTATTAATGCTTGTTTAAAAGTATCTTCGTGGATATTTCTAATTAAATCCATATCGATTTTTATGTAATGTGGTTGTATCTCACTCAGCATTTTAAGACCTGAGTAACCGGAACCAGTATCATCAATGGCAATTTTGTATCCTTGATCTATATAATTATTAAGTACGGCTCTGAAATTCTTATAATCTTCTATGGAAGTTTTTTCAGTTATTTCAAAAATTACTATTTCAGAAGATATATTATTTTTTGAAAGAAATTCTTTTGTAAATCCACGCTTGAATTTTTCATCCTTAAAAATATATGGATCCACATTAATAAAGAGAAATTTGTCATCCGGGATATCCGATGCCCTTTCGATAGCTTTTGTCCTGCACAAAAGTTCTAACTCCCAGGTTCTATTATGAAGTTTAGCAGCAGAAAACAATTTGCCAGGACTTTGCAATAAGGAGTTCTCAGGACCACGACTTAATGCTTCATATCCAATAATACTTCCATCTGTTAAAGATGCAATGGGCTGATATACAGTAGAAATATCTGCATTTTCAATTATCTTTAATAGCTCATAAAATTCTTTATCATGGAGATTATTTAATGATTTACATGACATTATACATGCCCCCGAATTATTATATTATTAAAACAAAGTGAAAAATAAGTATATAAGATACTTATGACATAAGTATATCATGTATCGTTGGCGATGATGTAAATTATATGTTAAAATCTTTTAACATAATAAAAATGTAAAGTTATGAATAATTGTGTCGAAAAGTAATGTATTAAAAATTAAGTAATAAAAGACTGTAAAATGATTAATTGGAGGTGAAGTAAATTGATAAAAATTAAAAGTATTAGAACAAGAACTATTATAACTATTCTTCCTGTTACAGTAATGGTATTAATTATATTATCCGTATTAAGTTATTATACTGGAAGAAAAATTATAAGTCAGCAAATTAATAGACAAATATCCTATAAAATAAATGAACTAAAATTATCAGTTAATAACAGAATTGCTTCCCACAGCAGAATTGCTGAAGTTTTAGCAAGAACTGTTGAAATTTCACCAAACACCGTGCCTGAAGATGAATACAAAAATTTGGTACAAAAATATGCTGCAATTAATGAAGATACTTTTGGAGTAGGAGTATGGTTTGAACCTTATAAGTATAAAGAGAATATAAAATTTTTTGGCCCTTATGCATATAAAGATAGTAATGAAGTTGTATATACGGAAAATTATATGAAAGATGATTATAACTATTCTTCTCAGGATTGGTATAAGGCAGGAAAAACCACAAAGAATAAAGTAAGTTGGACTCCTCCTTTTTATGATGATAATACCAAAATTACTATGGCAACTGCCTCAGCACCATTTTTTGATGGAAAGGGCAATTTTATTGGAGAAATTAGTGCGGATATTGATTTAACCAATTTAGAAAAAATGGTGGATGAAATTAAATTTGGTGAATCAGGAAAAGTTTTTCTGACCACGAGTGACGGCTTATACATTGCTGGGGTAGACCGAAAAAAAGTAATGAAATCCAAGATAACAGATGATTCCAAGTTTTCAGCTATCAGCAAAAACATACTAAGTGGAAAAAATGGTAATGCTTCTTATATGGATGGTAATGATAAAAGGATTATCTATTATACACCTATAACTTCAACAAATTGGGTATTGGGCATCACCGTCTCACAGAAAGAATTATATAGTCCACTAAACAGCTTGGTGACTACACTTGTTCTGCTTAGCGTACTTTTAATAATAATTATTGCTGTTGTCATATTTTTTTATAGCAGCTATATTACGAAAAATATAGGTCAGGTTACTAAATTAACTTCTAATATTTGTGATGGAGATTTGACATATACCTTGAATGTTAATTCCCAAGATGAATTAGGCCATATGGCTCAAGATTTAAATAAAATGTCATCAAATTTGAAAACAACTTTTCATTCTATTATCCATAACCTTGATCACATTGTAGGTACATCTGAAGAATTGACTGCAAGTGCACAGCAGACTCAGACTGCTGCTGAACAGGTAGCTGTATCAATACAGGAAGTATCCCATCACATTGGATTGCAAACTAAAGAGACAGGAGATATATCCAAATCAGTCGAGCAAATACATAATGGTATAAAAAATATAAAAGAAAATGTGAACTTAACAACTCAATTATCTTTTGATTCTACTAAAATAGCTCAAAATGGCAGCGATATAATGAATAATGTAATAGAGCAAATGGAGAATATAAGTTTACAAGTTTCTGAATCAACACATGTTATAAATACACTAGGTGAAAAATCTAAAGAAATAGATAGTATCATTACTATAATAAATAGTATATCTGAACAAACGAACCTTCTTGCTTTAAACGCTGCAATAGAAGCTGCTAGAGCAGGAGAACAGGGAAAAGGCTTTGCAGTTGTTGCTGAAGAAGTTAAAAAATTAGCTGAACAATCAGGGACTGCAGCAGGGAAAATTAACAATATTATAATGGAAATACAACAAGATATCACAAGTACAATTATAGCCATGAATAAGGGAAATATATCAGTGGATACGGGGAAAAGTATGGTAAATGAAGCTAGTGATTCATTTAAGAATATAGCAGGCTCTGTTAAAAATGTTTCAGAACAAATGGGGCAAATAGAAGAGGTTATTGGAGGATTATATGGTCATTCTGATAATATGGTGAAGGGAGTACAAAATATTTCTAATGTTTCGACTAAATCTTCTAATTACATTGAAAATGTAGCAGCAGCTTCAGAAGAACAGACTGCCCTTATGAAACAGGTGGCGGGTGCTGCCCAATCATTGACACAAATAGTGATAGAATTACAAAGTAGAATATCTGAATTTAAAGTTAATTAACACATATGGATTATTATAAAAATAATACTGCTGTTCAGATATCTTTAAAAAGTATTTGAACAGCAGCATTTATTTTTTAATTAACAATTGATTTAGTTAATATAAAGCATTATATAATTTTATATCCTGCTGAGCATAGTTACCCCAGCTATTGCCCCCCAATCCATTAGAGTAAGAGCTTGGGTTCCAAAGTAAGGATTTAAAAATGGTATGTATATGGTACCTAGCAGCATAGCTATGGAAGAAGCAGATGCAATACTAGTATACCTATTAGGCAGCGTTGATTTGTTTCTTCTACAATCATAAACATTAGCAAGCTGAGAACATACTAAACTGGAAAAAGCTAAAGTTCTTGCCTTATTTAATCCAGCACCTAATAATATGGAACCTTCAAATATTGCGAAAGTGGTTAAACCTATTCCAATACCTCTTCTAACAATCTGTGATCCTAGTTTCTTATCAATTAATGGTTCATATCTTTTTATAGGTGGATTATCCATAACTTCTTCACTGGAAGGTTCTGTTGCCAGTGCAGAGCCTAGAATACTTTCTGAAATTACATTTACCCATAATATTTGTATGGATATAAGAGGCAAAATTCCTCCTACAGTTGAAGCTAATGCAATAGCTATTATTTCACCTATGCCGCCTGCCAATAAATATCTCATTGAATTTTTTATATTGTTATTTACAGTTCTTCCTTCTTCAATGGCGTTTACTATAGTACAAAAGTCATCATCAACAAGGGTTATAGATGCAACGTCTTTTGCCACATCACTTCCATTGCTTCCCATGGCTATACCTACATTGGCTTCTTTTATGGCTGGTGCATCATTTACTCCGTCACCGGCCATGGCAACCACATATCCAAAGCGCTTAAAGGCTTTTACAATTCTATGTTTTTGTTCTGGTGATGTTCTGGTAAAAATTTGTATTTTTTGAATTTTAGAATCTAGTTCTTCCTCAGTCATATTCTCCAGTTCATTTCCTGACATAACCAATCCGTCAGTTAATAGACCCAGTTCTCTCCCTATAGCAGATGCAGTATTTTTATGATCCCCCGTAATCATTACAACTTTAATACCTGCATTATGACATTTTTGTATGCACTTTTTAACACCTTCTTTAGGAGGATCTTCCATTCCTACCAGTCCTAGAAAGACAAAATTATTATCAATATCTTCGGAAGATTTATTACCTACTTTTTTGTATGCAAAAGCTAAAACTCTAAGAGCATTTTCACCCATTTCATCACATACAGATAATAATTTTTCTTTATCTGTTGATGTTAGCAATCTTTCAACTTCATCATCATATATTGTTTTACACTTTTCTATAATGCAATCTAAAGAACCTTTACAATATGCTGTTTTCCCATCAGGGTTTTCCACCACTACTGTCATAAACCGTCTGTAGCTATCAAAAGGAATTTCTTTTAGTCGCTGATTGGCTTCTCTTATTACATATTCATCTAAATCCAGCTTATGTGCAGCGGTTATTAGTGCTCCTTCTGTTGGATCTCCTTCTATGATCCATTTATTTTCTTTATTTACTAAAGAAGCATTATTACAAACTACTCCTGCAGTTAACAATTTTTCCAAACTAGTCTTTTTTGTTGGATCACCTTCAATAAGGTTAATTTCTCCTTTTGGACTGTATCCTGAACCGGTTACGTCGTATAAACATTTATCTGTATAAATTCTCTTCACTGTCATCTCATTCATGGTAAGTGTTCCTGTTTTATCGCAGCAAATTACATTAGTAGAACCTAAAGTTTCTATTGAATTTAATCTTCTTACAATTGCATTGTGTTTGCTCATTCTCTGTACTCCCAGAGCCATTGAAACAGTTACAATAGCTGGAAGACTTTCAGGCAATGCCCCCATGGAGAAGCTTACGGCCATGGTTAATACTTGAGCTAGACTTCTGCCAGCCAGCAGTGCTCCAAAACCGATAACAGCACACGAAATTAAACATACCTTAGTTAATTTTGTAGTAAAATTTTGTATTTTCAATTGGAGAGGAGTAGCCTCCGATTTTATGTTCTGAAGCATTGCTTCAATTTTCCCAATTTCAGTATTCATTCCTGTAGCCACTACAACTGCTTTTCCTCTTCCACATATTACATCGGTGCCCATAAATAACATATTATATCTGTTTCCTAGTTCAGTATATTTGTTACAGGCATCTATGGACTTAACTACAGCAGTGGATTCGCCAGTTAGTGAAGCTTCTGTAGTTTTTAAATCATTACATTCAATTATCCTAGCATCAGCGGGAATTTTGTCTCCTGCTTCCAGTAAGATAACATCACCAGGTACTAGATGTTTAGCATTTATATGGATTTCTTTACTATTTCTGAGTACCTTAGTTTTATGTACAAGCATATCTTTTAAAGAATATAAAGATTTTTCTGCCTTATACTGCTGGGCTGTTCCAAGTATGGTTTCTATAAGTACTATACCAAGTACAGCTATGGCATCAGGTATTTGGCCTAAAAAAAATGAAACAGCACTAACACCTAAAAATAACTTTACTGAAAATTCATTTAAATTTTTTATAAATTTAGAAATTAAAGAACTTTTCTTTTTTTCTGATAGAACATTTAAGCCTAATTCTTTAATCTTTTCTTTTGCAGTTTTATTGGTTAGACCAGATTGAAAATTTGTTTTAAGCATATTCTCTATCTGGCTTTTATCCATGGTATGCCATGTTGTTAGGCCGTCAGCTGGTGTACTTTTGCTAAGTGGGGGAGTTCTAATATCTTCAAAGGCAATAGACTCTGACATTTCCTCATAAGTTCTATTGATTTTGATTACATTAGAGTTATATTTTATTTTTGACTTTCTTATATAGATGTTAATTTGGCTTTCTATATAGCTTTCTGATACCATATTTTCATCAAATATTATAAGTACTTTGCCTGTTATGGGATTAGCTTTTGCTTCAGCTACTCCTTTAATAGACATAATGAAATTAGTTATTTTTTTTGACATGTTTTCATTTCTATATACAGATTTGACAGGCATTCTTACTCTTTTATATAAAATGTAGTCATCTAATTTTTTGATATTTGCCCTATTGTTAAACATATAAAACACTCTCCCATTATCTTTATTTAAAGTTAATCTAGTATATATCTAAATAAGTTTCCCCAATATTTTGCCAGCTATTCCTTAATATTTTTAAATTTATTTAACATAGATTTTATATTGCTTTTACCTTGTTAGCGTAAAATGAAAATCAATAATCGAACTCCACCTGAATCCAAAAGAATCACTTGATATAAAACTATTGAAATAAAAGGAGATAATTATGATAGATTCAAGTATTTATTTTAAATATTATGTAAGTGAATTTGAAAAAACTTATATTTTGTTAATAGAAAAAGAATTAGACATTTTCTTTTCGAAATGCTTAAAATCAGCTGAAACTTATTCAGTGATTATAGCTGATAAGCCCTTAGTACATAATAAAGAGATGTTTCAGCAACTGGTATTATCTCCTGAAACAATTAAAAATTTTTTAGAAAATATAATATTAAAAATTAATGAGCAATTTAAGAATAATATGAATGGTATATGTGTAAATTATGAATGTATAAATTCATTTGATTTCAATAAGTTCGGTAATTTTCTTGAAAATACTATTAAGAATTTTACAACTACTCAAATAGTGACAAAAGTCAGTGAAAAAATTATGGATTTTACAATCTCATGTATGTTCGATGCATTATTTTCTAACATAGTGATAAATAATTTATGTGAAAAAATAATTTCCGGTAAAAAAATATTGCATAACAATAATCTTCAAAATCAAATAGAGAGACATCAGAGATTAATTTACAAGCAAATAGAAGGATTTTTAATTAATACAAAAGTAAATTTAAGAAACCAGTTAATTAAAGTATATATTACATCTATAAACAGCATTGAGAATATGGAAGAAATAGCTTCAATTGCATAATTAAATTGTAAAGAGCCTTTGGCAGTAGTCAAAGGCTTCTTTGTGAATGTCATAAAAATGATAAGAAAATTAACGTTATATCTAATTCATCCTTTTTGTCCTATTATTTTTATTTCTGCTCATCTCTATTCCTCCAAGGACTATATGTGCTAATCCAAAACCAACTGCTCCAGCGGCAACCAACGGTACTATTTCCATAGCTGTTAAAGCAGCTCCAGTAGCTGTAACTGCTGTTCCCAGAAAGGTTGGGATTGCTCCTCTGCGAACTTTCATATTAAATTCCTCCACACTAATTATTTTAAATTTTATATTATATATAATGCCATTCATTATATTAATTTATGCCTAAAATATTTTATAAAATCATGAATTATTACAGATATATTCTATGGTTAAAATTACCTTGTTCGGGTATAGAAAAAGAAGATCCGAGCATAATAAAATATATATAGTTTAAGGAGGTTGTAAGCAAATGGATAATAACGGGACACATTCAATGGAAGGAAAAAACAGTTCAACAGAAAAAATTGAAGAGCTTCAGAAGAAAATGCAGCAGGAACTTGTTGATTTACAGCAAAGCTATAGTAAAATAAACGAGAAAGTAGAAGAGCTGCAAAATGATAAACTGGATGTAAAAAATAGTATTAAAATTATGAACGATAATTTTAGCCATATGAGTAAAAATGTTGAAAATATATTATCTAAGCTTGATAATATTAATATAAAGGATAAAAAATTAAATGATGATCATATTGAAGATGATAGAATTGATATTTCAATGAAAAAAATAATATTTAATCCTCTAAGAAAACTGGCAGTGGGAACTATAGCTTCAGTTCTTGCAGTAACGGATAAAGTAACTGAACTAACCTGTGGAGCTAAAGAAGGATTAGAGGATATAGTAGCGGAGGTACAGTATCAACGCAGGAAAAAACACATGGCTAACATGGATGAACCCGAAAGTGTAAAATGATCAATTTAAATTATAACAGGATAAAAATTGTATCCTCTCTACCGGGAAGGCTTAGAGCTAATATATCTAATCTCTTTAGAAATGATAAAATAGCGTTTAATATAAAAATTATACTAATCAGATCAAAGGGTATATTTTCTGTTAAACCAAGTAAAGTAACTGGAAATGTCCTTATTAATTATGATACTGCCCATATATCTGAAAATGAAATTATAATTATTTTAGACAAATGTTTGAATATTAAAAGTAAATTAAAGATTGCTGAAGATGTAAATAATGGTTCATTATGTAAAATAATATTCCATGCATTAAATCCTCTATCATTATTTGAGAAAAAACGGGCTAAAGAAATATATAGAAATGAATATATAGGTTCTAAGAAGATAATAAATATTTCATTAATTATGTCGGGTATTACACTTTTAGTTACTAATAGTATATCTAAAGCTTTTTCAGTGTTTATTTTAGGCTATCCGGGAATTTTATTTTCTATAGCTTTAGTTTCATGTTATTATGCATCATCCAAACTAAAATATAATGGTATATATTTTAAAGATTATCATTCTTTTTATTTAATAAAGGATGTAAATACTTTATTGATAGATAGCAGCTTATTTTTAAATAAGTTTTATAAGTACAATAAATCATTATCACATTTAGATAGAATGGATTTTGAGAAACTTATAATACTAAAGCAATTAGAGAATCCTGTTTCTGATAGAATGAAATCAATTATAGAAAATATACGCTTGTTAGGAATTAGCAATATATCCATAATTGGAAATTGTAAAAATGTTGTTATAAACTATATTAGCTATTATTTGGGAATAGATATATTAGATTATGAGGTTTTGAAATATAATGCTAACTATGGTTTTAATAATAAAACAAAAGAAAAAGAAGCTTTTCTGGTTACAAATGAATTTTTAGGAGAATTTCAGGAATATTTATATCATGATCTGGTTATATGCGTATATAAGAATTATGCTGCTATGACAGATATGTTAAAAGGTAATATTAATTTTAAATATAATTATATGGATAAATTACCTTTAATAATAGAACTAAGTCATTTTTGTAGTGAAATAGATATTCAAACTAAAAATGTTGCTTTAACACTGAATATAATTGGAATGTTATTATCAATTATGGATTATTTAAATCCATTAAAGTCCATAATATTTTATAGTTTTAATACTTTGATTTCAATTTTAACTTTAAAATTTAGATTAAAACTTTATAATATCGAAAAAAATAATAATTTGTCATATGTGAAGCACAAGTTATATTTTTATAAATTAATATACTAAAATATTGTTCACAAGGGGTTAGTGTATGAAAGATAATAAGGATAATTCAGCTAATTTAGTATTATTAAATAATAATTTAGATAAAGTAAAAGAAATATTACAAGATTTGTTGATTTCTAGTTTAGAGGAGATTAAAAATAATCCATCCTCTGAAGAGAAAATATTAACATTGTGGTGTAATTCCATAAAAAGTTTTAATGACTTCTTTTTCCAAGAATTTGAGAGGACAAATAATAAGAAGTTGTATAAACGTATAATGAGGTTAGTAATGTTTAAACATTGATAATTATAAATTTTAAAAGCACTTATTTATAGAGTAGAATCAAATTCATAGAACTTTAATCAATAAAAGAATAAAATTGTAATAATTGCCCATGGAGGATTTTAATTATGTTAAACAAAAAATTTTTATATGGCTTTGCAGCTGGTTTAGTTAGCTATAGATTTTATCACAACGTAAAAAATAATATAAGGCCTATGGCCATGAAAATAATAAGAAATACTCTGGCAATTAAGGAAAATACAAGAAGTTTTATTGATGAAATAAAAATAGAAGTGCAAAAGCAAAATAATAATATGTGTAATACAGTTTCTAAAATAGATAGACAAAAGGATTTTAAATTTTTAGAAGAACAAAGGCATACATTGAATAAAATGTCTGCGTTAAAAAAACAGTTAGAAAGTATAGCTGATAAAGTTGATAATTTTTAACTTTAAAAAGGAGGCTGTATCTTAAAATTGAAAGAAGTAAATATATTACCTGGGCGTATTAGATTTAAAACTAATAAAATCTATAGAAACAAAGTATTAGCTAAATATACGGATATATATATTGGAAATATATATGGAGTAAAATATAGTAATGTAAGCTGCAATACTGGAAGTATTCTCATAGTATATGATGAAGCAAAAACAAATATGAAATTAATTAAACATAGTATAGAACAAGTTTTATCATCTAAAATAAATTATGACTCTAAAAATCTGGATTCCTATAATTCATATTATGAGATTAAGCAAAAAACAAATAAAGTTAAGACTAAACTTGTATGGTCTGGTTTAGTCTATTTGTTATTTAGAATTAAAAATTCTATATTTGGGAAATTTTTTATTAGCAGTAGTATAAGGGCGTTAGGGACAGCTTCTGCAATTACTATTGTAGCGGGATATCCTTTTCTCAAAAACGTTTATAAGAAGTTTACAAAACATATTTATTTAAATTCAGAATTCATCTTAAAATTAGCGGCTATGTGTCTTACTGTTTTAAGAGAAAGTACAGAAGGTTTATTATTAATTGCTTTAATTGATTTTAACAATTACATAAAATTATCTGCTGACTTAAAATGTCAGAAATTATTAAAGCATAATATGGTTACCCCTCCTAATACCGCATGGATTATCACAAGTACTGGTGATGAGATGTTAACTTCAATTCATTCAGTAGAGTTAAACGATATTATATATATCCACAAGGGTGAACTAGTTCCAGCGGAAGGAGAAGTTTTAGATGGCAGTAGTTTCATTAGCAATTTTTATCGCACAGGCCAACCCACTGTATTTCCTATAAGTAAAGGAAATACAGTATACCAGGGTACTGTAGTTTTATCTGGTAATTTAAAAGTTCGCATAACAAAAATTCCACAGGTGTCAAATAAAGATGATATCTCTTTTGAACAATTAAATTTAAATAAGAGAGTAGTCAAATTTCAAGATAGAATTGTAGTTATTGCTGCTTTATTAGGAATTACATGTTATATATTTACAAGAGATATATTGAATGTTTTATCAATAATATTGGTTTTGTGCCCGGAATCATCTGAATTAGCTTTAAATACTGGAATAAAAAATTATATTCATTTATTGAGTAAGTATAATATATACCTTAGAAATCCCAACACCTTTCAGAAAATTATAGATACCGACAGTATAGTTTTTGATAAAACAGGTACATTAACTTATGGAAATATGGAGATTATAGATATACAGTCCTTTGATAAAAACTATACTGATGAAGCTATACTTAAAATATGTTCATCCTGTGAAGCATCTAATTATCATCCTATATCTAATACTTTCAAAAGTCAGTTACAAAAATTACATAATATAGATAAAATGCAGGTAGCTGAGGATTCTTTAGTAGAAAATGAATTTTATAGAAATAATTATATCTTAGAAAATGTACAAAATTCCATATTGATACCGTCAAAAGGAGTAAAAGCCGTATACAATAATCATACAGTTCTAATAGGAAATGATGAATTTTTCATGGAAAATAACATAGCTTTAGATAAAGTACTGGATAAATACTTACATTATAAGAATAAGCTATATACACCTATTCTCATTAGCTTAGATGGCAAACTTACAGGCATAATCATAATGCGAGAAAGTATATGGCATAGTTCTTACGAATTAATTCCTAAGCTTAAACTTAAAGGTATAACAAATTTATCTTTATTGACAAGTGATAGTTATGACAGAGGTAAATATGTTTCTGATACATTAGATATAAATAATATCTATGGCGATTGTAATGATGAAGAAAAAGTAAAGATTATAGAAAAGCAGAAAATATATAATATAGTGATGATGGTAGGAGATGGTTTAAATGATGTGTCTGCAATGAGGGCTGCAGATGTAAGCGTGAGCTTTGCAGATTCATCCTGTGATCAAATCAAGTTAAATTCAGATTGTATAATATTTGAAGATAATATGGGTAGATTGAATGATTTAATTACATTGTCTAAAAGTTCTTATAAAATAATAGATATGAATATTAAAATAGCAAATTTATATAATATTACATTTGGCGCTTTTGCATTAATAGGAGGATTCAGTGTATTCGCTGCGAAATCAATAAATACAATAAATTCCATTTTAGTTTTAATTCTTAATGAAAGAATTAAATGGATTTTTCCCAAAATTTAATTATCAATAGTATTTTAGTAAATTTTAATTACATATATTTAAAAATGTACCTTTATGATATTATGTAGTAAGTGTTTAGACTAAAGAAGGTGCAATATAAGTGATAGATATTAATTGGAAACCTAACAAAAATTCTTCTAAAGCATTATATAGACAAATTGTAGATTATATAATCAGTGAAATAGCCAGAGGAAACTTTGCCATAGGGACTAAAATTCCTTCTCAAAGAAAACTTGCAGAGATATTTGAGGTAAACAGAAGTACTATAGTTGAAGCTTTGGATGAGCTAAAAAGTAGGGGACTTATTGAAGGCAATAAAGGAGGAGGTACTACAATAATAAATAATACGTGGTCTCTGCTTTCTTCAAAACCAGAATTAAATTGGAAGAATTATATTGAAGGAAGTATTCATAAGCCTAATCTCCGTACCATTCAAATGGTTAATAGATTGGAATACACAGAGAATATAATTAGACTTGGAACAGGAGAACCAGGTCCTGATTTATTTCCCAGGCATATGATGAATAAAGTTTTAAATAGATGTTTAAATAGAATTACTTCTTTAGGTTATCTTGAAGCAAAAGGGTTGTTGGAATTAAGACGGGTAATTAGTGAATATATGAGAAAATATGGAATACAAGTACCGCCGTCTTCCATACTTATTGTTTCTGGAGCACTTCAAGCATTGCAGCTTATATCACTATCCCTTTTACCTCCAGGATCTAAAATATTGGTAGAAGATCCATCCTATTTGAAATCTTTGCACATATTCCAATCTCTTGGAATGAATCTGACCGGTTTGAAAATGGATGGTGAAGGAATTATTCTGGAAGAAATACAAAAAAATGGAGGAAAGAATGCTGATAAAATGTTATACACCATTCCTACCTTTCATAATCCAACAGGAATTGTAATGAGTGAAAATAGGCGTATAAAAATTTTAAAATACTGCGGGGATTTAAGAATTCCCATTGTAGAAGATGATGTCTATAGAGAATTGTGGATAGAAAAATCTCCTCCCATGCCTCTTAAGAGTAGAGATAAAAATGGAAATGTACTGTATCTTGGTAGTATTTCAAAATGTCTTGCGCCCGGCTTTAGGATTGGATGGATTGTAGGCCCTGAAAGTGTAATAGAAAGACTGGCGGATATAAAAATGCAAACTGATTATGGTTCCAGTTCTATATCTCAGATGGTGTTAATGGAGTGGATAAGCAGTGGATTATATGAGGAACATCTTAAAGAGTTCAGGAGAAAACTTAAATTTCGTAGAGATAAAACTATAGAAATTCTAAAGGATAACTTTAAAGACATAGCTTCATGGAATATTCCCCAAGGTGGATTTTACATATGGCTTAAATTAAACTCCAATATATCTATAAATAAATTATTCCAAGAATCAATAAAAGAAAAAATTCTTATTAATCCTGGAAGCATGTATAGCTTTTCTAATAATCAAAATCTGAGAATATCTTATTCTTATGCTTTAATGGATCAAATGGAAATGGGACTTAAAAAACTATCCCATATAATTAGAAAATTGGAAAAAGAACAAAATAGTTGTTAAATCAAGTGATTTTAAGATTTAACAACTATCTTTGTGTGTTTGGTTGGCATAAGTTTTATTTTCTTGGATGGAGATAACAGATGCTATTACTATTATAATTTGTAATATGTCTCTTTTAAGACACTAAAAAATCAATTCAACAAGGGGAAGATAATTATGATGAAATATTTAATACAAGGATTTATACTTGGAATTAGCTATGTGGCACCTATAGGAATGCAAAATTTATACGTGATAAATACAGCTGTGGCTATGGATAAAAGAAGAGCTTATGAAACAGCATTTATTACTATATTTTTTGACATAACCTTATCTGTTGCAAGTTTTTTTGGAATAGGTATACTTATAGATAATTTTTATTTTTTAAAGCTGTTGATTTTTCTTTTAGGAACTATTGTTGTTATCTATATAGGAATATTACTTATTAAGTCCAAGCCTCAACTGTCAAAGGATAATATAAATGTAGACATGCCCTTATGTAAATTGGTGGCGGCCTGCTTTACAGTAACCTGGCTTAATCCTCAGGCTATAATAGATGGCTCACTGCTGCTGGGGGGCTTTAGGGCATCCATGCCTTTATATGCCTGTAAATTTTTTATTACCGGAGTATGCCTGGCATCTTTTATATGGTTTATTTTTCTTGCCACAGTTTTTTCGATTTTTAAAAATAATCTCAATGAAAATATACTTGGGAAAATAAGTATAATTTGCGGCAGTGTGGTTATTTTTTATGGAGTAAAATTAGGACACAATTTTTTAAAACTTATATTTTATTCATAAATTATATTTAGATAAACAACTGCATATTTGAATTAACGGCATCTTTTAAATAATCTTTTGCTTCGATTATTTCGACTTCAGGAAGAAGTTCCTCCTTTTTAAATCCCATAATTTCTACTGAAAGTTTACAACCATAAAATTTTACTCCTTTTTTTATGGCTCCTTTTAAAAAAGCTGTGATGCTTGGAGTATCTTCTTCTTTCATCATGGCCTTAAGCATTTCCTTCCCTATGCCGCTAAAATTCATTTTAGATAATGGCAGTTCTTCAATGCCATTTGGCGTCATCATGGAAAACATTTTTTCATAAACAGTTTTATTTTCACAAGGAGGGGCTTTAGGATCACGTACCAGGAGAAGTCCCCAAAAACCAAAAAATATTGATACATCTATGTCTATTTCTCTGGCAGCATTGGCTATAATCAGTCCCGCAAGAGCTTTGTCATAATCTCCGCTAAATATAAGTAGATTTAATTTTTTGTTCAAATGAAACACCCCTTAATTTTATAAAATATAGTAATTTACACATCATATAAAGTTAGTTTGAGTTTTATGAAAAATTTTATTCAAAAATTAATTTATGTAACTGTCTTATTGGTTATATATTGCATAATATTTAATTTTCTAATATTATTATAGAAAAGTGTAAATATTATTTATGGAGGTGATTCTTTGAGCTTAAAAGGATTTTATTTACTGCCCCATCCCCCCATTGTAATTCCAGAGATAGGAAAAGGGCAGGAGAAAAGGATTGGTAATACCGGTGATGGTTTTAATGTAATAGGAAAAGAGATTGCCAAAAAGGCTCCAGATACCATTATACTTGTGACTCCCCATGGTGTCATGTTTAAAGATGCTATTTCTTTAAGCTATGAAAATAAAATATCAGGGGATTTAAAAAACTTTGGTGCATCAGGCATTTCTATGGAGTTACAAATTAACAAATCCATTACCAGTAAAATATATGAACTTTCATATAAAAATCATATACCTGTTGTAATGGCTACCAATTCTCTTTTAAATAAATATAATACTTCTATTTATTTAGATCATGGAGCTATAGTTCCTCTGTATTTTATTGATAAATACTATAAGGACTATAAACTTGTACACATAACTTATGCACCTTTAGGTGATATTAATCTATATAAATTTGGCATGTATATAAATAAAGCAGTAGAAGAGTCAGGAGAAGAAGTTGTATTTATAGCAAGTGGAGACTTATCCCATAAATTAAAAGAAGAAGGACCTTATGGGTACAGTCCTTTTGGAGAAAAATTTGATATGGAGTTTCTTGAAAATTTAAAAGATGGATATGTGAAGGATATTTTTAATATGGATAGGGAGAATATAGCTAATGCAGCAGAGTGTGGGAGAAATTCTGTTTTAACCTTACTGGGAGCTTTAGATAAGAGTAAATTTAATGGGGAACTTTTAAGTTATGAGGGAACTTTTGGAGTGGGTTATGGAGTGATGAGGTTTAATGTGTTATCAAAGGATACCTCAAAATTAAAGCAATTAGAATTACTTCAAAGTCATGCCCTGGAAAAGAGAAAAGAGGAAAGCAATCCCTATGTAAGACTTGCAAGAGAAAGTGTTGAATTTTATTTAAATAAGGGAAGAGTGCTTAAAAAAATTCCGGATTATATAACAGATGAAATGATAAATGTTAAAAGAGGAGTATTTGTGTCCTTAAAAAAATATGGAGATTTAAGAGGATGTATAGGTACAATATTCCCTGCTGCAGATAATGTGGCAGAAGAAATTATACGTAATGCTGTTGAAGCGGCCTTCAATGATCCAAGATTTTATGAAGTGGAAAAAGAGGAACTTTTAGATATTGTGTTTTCAGTGGATATTTTAACAGAACCTGAACCCTCTTGTAAGGAAGAATTGGATCCGGAGCAATATGGTGTCATTGTGAGAAAAGGGAGAAAAACGGGACTTTTGCTTCCTAATTTAGAAGGGGTAGATACAGTGGAAAAACAGCTTTTAATTGCTCTGGAAAAGGCAGGTATAAAACCTGATGAAGAATATAAAATAGAAAGGTTTAAAGTGGTTCGTTATAAAGAACATTGAGAAGAAGGGTGATGCTATGAAGGTGGAAGCTTTATTTTATGAAAAATTTAAAGATAGGGTTCACTGTTTTTTATGTCCACACAATTGTGTAATTGAAGAGGGGGGATTTGGAAAGTGTAATGTGAGAATACATGAAAGAGGAAAACTTTTTACTATAAATTATGGAGAAATTACCTCTGGGGCACTGGAGCCTATAGAGAAAAAGCCTCTTCATTACTTTAAACCGCACAGCTATATTTTTTCAGTAGGGAGCTTTGGATGTAATTTCACCTGTGATTTTTGTCAAAATTATACTATATCCCAGTTCAGAGCTAAGAGTGAGTTTATATCTAAAAAAGATTTAATGGAAACTGCAGTGAAATTAAAGAATAATATAGGCATAGCTTTCACTTATAATGAACCTGCAATATGGTATGAATATGTATATGATTGTGCCAGACTATTAAAAGAAAAAAAGCCCCATTTGAAAGTAGTACTTGTTACTAATGGCTATATAAACGAGGAACCTTTAGATAAACTTCTTCATTATATAGATGCCATGAATATTGATCTAAAAAGTTTTAATGATAGGTATTATAAAAATCTCTGCGGGGGAAGTCTAAAGCCGGTACTAAAAACTATTGAAAAAGCCGCAGGAGTTTGCCATGTTGAAATTACCACACTTTTGGTAAGTGAAAAAAATGATGATTTAAAGGAAGTGGAAAGTATTTCAAAGTTCTTAAGCTCTATAGATAATAATATTCCTCTGCATCTTTCAAGATATTTTCCAAGGTATAAATTTAAAAATCCTCCTACGGATATAAACTTCATGAAAGAAGCAGAAGCAGTGGGAAGAAAATATTTAAATAGAGTAGTTTTAGGAAACATATATTAAGATATTACAATTTGAAATACTTCTATCTATTGTAACCACCTGCTTCTTTTCATTTCATAGTAAAGGATCATCTTAAGGCAAAGCTGTTCTTGATATTTATTAATGTTCTAATAATTCTATGGAAATAGGAAACCTCTTATACATATATTTAAGTATTATAATTTTAACAATATAAAGTAATATTCCTATGGGAAGCCATATTAATCCATAATGAATTCCTTGTTGTATATATGGAAGTAAAAATTCCATATTATTTGTTCCTTTTAAACTTATGGATCTTAAAGGATCTGCTGTATATATAATAGGCCATAGGACTTTAACAATATGACTAAATCCGCCAGGCATCATATATCCGGGCCAGGTATAACCTGCAGTAAGAAATGTTGGAACAGACAAACACATGGAGAATCTGGTGAAGTATGAAACCTTATTGAAAATTATAGACAATATAAAGGATACTGCAGTAAGATTTGTAATAAATATGGTTATCAATTTAAAATAATTTACTATAGTTCCTCTAAGAGGCATACTAAAATATTTTCCAGCACAATATAAACTGATGGCAAATCCTATGTAAGCACATAATATACATAAAAAAATTCTCAAGCAGATAACTGCCACCTTTTTTAATCCTTTTTTTGAACGAAGTTTAACTTTTATTATATTGGATTTCTCCACAATTAAAATAGGTGTTATTACAGCTAAATAACATTGTTGAACTACCACTGCTATAAGACCATAAATTAAATACTTACCATAACACATCTGTGGATCATATAGTATACGCTCAACAAAAGATAAAGAACTAATTGATTGCTGGGCTACATAAGGCATCATGTTGTTATTTTGTAGAACATTGAGCTGAATTTTTGCATTTAAAGTATTTAATATGGCACTGCCATAGGATAATGCATTATTTCCTATAACTATATTGGTCTCATCCACTAACAGTATAGTTTTTGGAGCCTTCATTTCCGATACATCCCTGCCAAAATTCTTTGGTATTATAATAGCTGCTTGAATTTTTCCGGATTTTAATTTTTCATTGATATTATCATAGGATTGAGCGTAGTAATCAACTTTAAAACCTGCATGATCTTGAAATTGTGTTGTAATAGTTCGGGAAGTGGAGGAATTATCTAAATCTAAAATACCAAGAGGTATTTGTTCAACAAACACTTTGCTAAATACTGAACAGAAAAGACAGGTGAAAAAAATAGGTGTTATTATAATGATTCCAATATTCTTTATTTTTTCTGCTGTAACTTTAATAGATTCTCCTTTAATCATACCTTTACCACCTCTCCAGTATTTTGGGTGTTATTTTCATTGTCTTTAGTATTGGTAATTACTTTTTTGATTGTTTTCTTTATGTAGAATACTCCCAAAGAAAATAACCACATATAAAGTATAAACTTCATAAACCAAATTATTTCTGGAGTGATATATTTCATTTCTATGCCTAAAAGGAATAGTCTTCTCATAGGATCTGCATAATGCACGAAGGGAAGGATATTTGATAAATCCTGAAAAAATTTGGGCATTGCAAGTAGTGGAAAAGTATATCCTCCAAGTACACTTGTAGGCAGCACTGTTACTGCACTAATTTGTATTGAAAGCAACTCTTGTGTTATGATAAGCCTTACCAAAACGCCATAACTTGCTATTGCAACAGAGAATAATGTGGTTAGTATAATAACTTCTTTAGATGTCCCTCTAAAGGGCACTCCAAAATATTTCACTTGTATCCATAAGGTTAGCAGGATGGAAGCTGCACCTGCCAAGCCTGCTAAAATAGATTTAATCCATATAGGTAAATAGTATTTTTCTTTTTTTGGAATAACTGCTCCAAGCATTACAATACACACTTGAGCAATAGAAATCAGCATTCCTATATTTAAAAAGTTACTGTAATTTCTAGCAGGGTTATTTAAAATTCTATAGTTAAAATACATGGGCATTATATAATTTCTGGATACCTCTGGCATTATTCCAAGCTTTCCCTGCATAGTTTGCTGTATGTACGCCGTTTTTATAGATAAAAGTATTTCATCCATTCTGGATTTAGCAGCACTGGTAATTGACATTTGTGAACCATCATAAAATACAAGAACTTTAGGGGCATTTCCTTCTGTTAAATCTTTTGAAAAAGATTGAGGAATAATAACACCCACTGAGGCTTTACCATTTTCTATTGAAGTCTTAACATCATAATCATTTTCACCATAATTATTTACATTAAATATTTCATTATATTTTATTTCTTTAACAAGCATCTGGCTGTAGGAAGAATTATCATGATCGACAATTATGGTTGGAATATTTTTGATTTCACCTTCATGCATTTCATTTCCTAGAATGAAACTACTGGCAATAGGAATTACAAATATAAAGAAAATAAAGATGAAAACTTGTTTTAATTTTAAACTTGTTTTTATAAAATTCAATATTTTACCCTTCATAATGAGTCAATCACTTCACTTTCCAAAATCAACAAAGGCTGTCATACCTTGATAAAGGGTTTTGTTTACAGATGTCAATTCAACCTTAACCCCATAAGATAATACATCAAAATCTCCGTTGTCATTTGTAGCTCTTTTAACTGCAAAATCCGGTTTTTCATTTATTCTTACTACCTTACCTTTAAATTTTTGTTTAGGATAACTTGAAAGTTTTACTGAAACGGTTTGATTTAATTTTACCTTTGAAAGGTCTGTTTCCTTTACATTGCATTCAATCCATGGAGTAGTTGTATTTGTTATTACAAGGAGGGGCATACCTGTGGACACCAGTTCACCAACTTCTACATTTCTTTGATTTATAATTCCATCTGCCGGTGCTGTAATTGTAGTATCTGTTATATAACTTTGTACTTCACTTTTTCCACCCTGGGCTTGTTTAATTTGAGCCTGATATGCTTGTATTGTTGCATCTGCCTGGCTTACCTGTGCCTGTAATGCTGCTATATCTTCAGTTCTTGCTCCATCTTTAACAATATTATATTGATTTTCTGCTACATTCATAGATGTTTCAGCTTTATCTAAATTTTCTTTGGTTGTATATCCCTGTTGAAATAATGTATTTATTCTGTCATATGTAGCTTTAGCTAAATCGTATTGGGATTTGGCGGAAGCAATTTCATCTGGTCTTGCTCCATTTTGAGCCTGTGAAAGTTTAGCCTGAGCTGCTTCTTTTGCTGCCTGGGCTGCTTTCATTTGTCCGGTGGCCGCTTCAATTTCAGCTTGGGATTGGGCTTCCTTTGCAACCAATGAACTATTGTCTATAGTTATTAAAACTTGTCCACTTTTTACACTGTCTCCTTCATCTGCCTTTATAGCTGTTATTTTTCCTGCAACTTTAGAGTTTATATTTACTTCCTTGGTTTCTATATTTCCCTGAACGATTAAATTAGAATTGCTTTTTTGTGTTAAATCATCTCCAGTTAATGCAGCTATATTACCGCATCCTGTAAAAAAACTTATTATTATAACTAGGAATGTGAAAACTAAGCCTCCTTTTTTCATAGAAAAAACCTCCTAAATGAGAATTATAAGTCGCGACCATTCGGTCAGCATAGTAGATTATACCATTACACCCTTTACATTGTCAATACTAGAAAACTTTTTCATAAATGTTATAATTGATATTGAAGAGATTACATAATTGGATATATTTTACTTAAGTTTTATCAATTATAAAATTATAAAATTAGGAGTGGTAAACTTGCCTAGTAAAACCTTTTTTAATTTGCCAGAAGAAAGGCAGGAAGAAATTATACAGGTAGCTATTAAAGAATTTGCAAATCAGGATTTTGAGTCATCTTCCTTAAATAGAATTATAAATGAATTAAAAATTGCTAAAGGAAGTTTCTACAGGTATTTTAATAATAAAACGGATTTGTATATATTTCTTATTGATTATACCTTAAACAAGCAGCTGACTTATGTAACTGATTTTAACCCGGAAGAAGAGCAATTAGATGCAATAACTCTTTCAAAGAAAATTGTACTTCATGTACTACAATTTGATTTTATGTATTACAATTATGCCAGCTTTCTTTTCTATGCCCGTAAAAGCAGTCAATTTAAGTCATATTTAATCATGAATCGAAAAGAATTTATAGATATGTTAGATATACTGCAAGACAAAAAGCTAATACGTATGGATTTGGATAAAAACATTATGATATTTTATATATTTAGAAATATGGTACTGCTTAGGGATTTTATTATAGAAAAACTTAATATACCAGAAACAGAATTTTCTAAAGGATATGCTGCATATAAAAAGTATGAAAAGTCTATAGATGAAATTACAGAAGAATACTGTGATTTGTTGATAAACGGTATAAAACAAAGGTGAATTATATACAATATGAGATAATTGTGCATCGTGAATTATTAATATGGTATAATATTCTCTAGCAAAGGAAGGTGAAAGAGGATGAAGATACTAGCTTATAGTTATAGGGCTGATGAAACCGTGTATTTTCAAGAATTCAGTAAAAAGTATAAAGTTGAAGTGGTGTTATGTGATGATGCTCCCAATATGGAGAATGCAGAACTGGCCAGAGGGTTTCAATGTGTAAGCATAGTTACTACCCCTGTTTCAGGAGAACTTGTAGAAAAATTTCATGAAATGGGGGTAAAGTTTATATCTACAAGAACTATTGGATATGATCATATAGATATTGAAAAGGCCAGACAATTGGATATGCATGTAGGAAATGTAACCTATTCTCCAAGCAGTGTAGCAGATCACACAGTCATGGTAATTTTAATGACAATACGGAAGATGAAAGTTATTATGCAATGTACAAGTGTGCAGGATTATTCCTTAAAAGGTGTACAGGGGAGAGAACTTCATAATTTAACTGTGGGTGTTATTGGTACGGGGAAAATTGGACAAAGGGTAATTAAAAATTTAAGTGGATTTGGATGTAAAATAATAGCCCATAGTTCCCATGAGAATGAAGATGTGAAAAAATATGCTGACTATGTATCTCTGGAAGAACTTTTAAAAAGCAGCAATATCATTACATTACATATTCCTGCCAGAAAAAATAATTATCACATCATTGATAAAAATTCTATAGATATGATGAAAGAGGGGGTATTCATTATTAATACAGCCAGAGGCTCCCTTATTAATACAGAGGACTTAATAGAAGGCATTGAAAAGAAAAAAATTGCAGGGGCGGCTTTAGATGTTATCGAACACGAATCAGATTTATATTACAATGATCTAAAGTGTGAAATATTAAATAATAGGCAGTTGGCAATTTTAAAATCCTATCCTAATGTAATTATTACACCCCATACGGCCTTTTATACGGATCAATCCGTAAGCGATATGGTAGAAAACTCCATTTTAAGTTGTACCTTATTTATGGAAGGGGAACAAAATCCCTGGCAAGTTATATAAGGAGGATGCAACCTCCTTTAATTTTAATACTTAGAAAATAAAAAACAGCAAAATTAACTGCCGCTATGTTGAATTTCTATTTAAGTGTGTTATAATAAAATATATCAAAACACACAATTATACCATAATATTATCTTATCATATTATGAATCATATGTCAAGTATTTTGTTTTATTTTTTAAGGAGTGATAATTATGAACCTACCCGAAATGTTTAGTTCTATTAATGATGTTGAAAAATCAAAGGGCATCACTGAAATCTTAAAGTTAAATGAACATCTTAAAAAACGCAATCTTTTTCTTAAAGAATGGGATGTAAAAGATATTATAGAAACAAGAAATATTACTTTGAAAGCCCAGGGTAGATTGGAACTTGATATGGATATTTTAAAATATATTGTAAGAGAGCTTGCATATTCTCCTTATATAAATCAACACAATCTGGTTGAAAATATTAATGATATATATGAAATATTCCATTATATAAAAAATCACACATCAGATTTTTTAGGAGATGAAGAAATATTTAAAGCTGTAATATTTCTTTTTAACAAGGTTTATAATGGTTCCACGGAACTTATGAAAGGAAAGGGTATTGAAAGAATTGTAAATAATTTTAGAAATGGCAGGGAACTTATCAGTATAGAAGATGAGGAGGGAGATGAGTATTGAAGACTTTGCCCAAGAGTATGGAAGCAGGTGTTCCTTTAATTTTCAAAGAATTAATTATAAGGTATACAAAAGGAAAAAGTAGTTCTATAAAAGAGGACAATGCCCTTAATATTTTAAGTTCTATATACTATTCTATAAATGCCTATATGCAGTGTTATGGAAAAAAAGAGATATGTTCTGATTTAATTTATACAGGAGATGTTAATTTCATATACAAAAAAGGTGTTGAAATTGTTAAAAAATATACTGAAGAGTGCCGAAAGCTTTATAAAAATATAAAACAAAATAAACTCAACATTCCTCTGGAGGTTTATAATGATACAATAGATAATCTAAAAGACTTTTTTGATAATTATGACGAGGTCTTTGGGGCTTATGATATACCCTGCAGTATTGATTACCCACTTACATTTGACAATATGAATTTAACAGGGATTTTTTATATAAAACAGTATATTGAAAAATTAAAAATGGAAACTGATTTTTGTAATTTTTTTAAACAATCCTCCATTAGAAAAATACTCAGGGATTATGGTAGAAAATATAGAATCGATATTATAAAGTCTCCAATCAATGTATTTCAAGTGCTTTTGGAGCAATCTATTTTTGTATTTTTGTGTGGAAACAATGAAATTACTCTTGAAATTTCACCACATGACAGGGAAATAATGAAAAGAAGTTTACTTGAAAAAAATGGAGAGGAACTAAAAAGTATCTTAAAGGAAATCTTTAAAGGGGTAATCGTTAAATTTAATATTAGAGATAAAAAGCTTATAGATTATATAAAAAGGTATGAAAATCCATTTATAATACGATTTTTAAAAGCTTATGATAATGGAAATCTGTCAAATATGATCATTATAGAAAAGGAAAAATCCAGAGAAGATAAAATTGTATTTACAAAAGGCAGCAAAATGAATGATTATGAATTTGCCTCTATTGTAGAGGAGATAATGGAATGTAGCTATGTTAAGGATAAAATTAATATTATAGCTTCAAATTTAAAGTCCCTTGAAGACTACATAGATCTATTGGATTCTGAGTGTCTATTTGGCAGTGAATATATAGAAGTATTTAGCACACTTAATGATATGTCCCTGGCTGTACTTGGGAAAACAGTGTTTTATGATGATTTAAACTGTAATTCTCTGAATTTATCCTATGAAGAATTAATTAAATATAGGCATAATATGGAATCGGAATGGCAAAATTATTTTATTGAATTCTTATTGAGTTTACCAGAGAAAAAGATAAAAAATGTGGAAAATATAATAGTTAAAATAGATTTAAAGGAAAATTTAATTTAAAAATGTATTGACAAAGAAAAAATAATTGCTAAAATAAAATTAGCACTCAAGTATTATAAGTGCTAACAAAAATAAATTTAAACACCTTTAAGGTAAAGGTTATATGAAAACCATAAATAGTATCTATGTAATAATATAGTATGGACGAAAAGTACGTATATTTACATAGATTTTATGTGATCCATGTGTTATTAAAATTTAAAGCCATACATTTTACATATTAAAGAAAGGAAATGATAAAATGACTACAAAACAGTTTAAAGCAGAATCAAAGAGGCTGCTTGATTTAGTTATTAACTCTATCTATACCAATAAAGAGATATTTTTAAGAGAACTTATATCCAATGCCAGTGATGCAATTGATAAAAGTTATTATCGTTCGCTTGTTGATGAAAATGTTAGTTTTAACAAGGAGGATTTTTATATTAGAATTACTGCAGATACGGAAAACAGAACACTTACAATTTTTGATACGGGAATAGGCATGACAGAAGAAGAACTTGAAAATAATCTGGGGACTATTGCAAAAAGTGGTTCTTTTGCCTTTAAGAATGAGAATGAATTGAAAGAAGGAGTAGATATTATAGGTCAATTTGGAGTTGGCTTTTATTCTGCTTTTATGGTATCTGATTTAGTTACGGTAAAAAGCCTTGCCCTTAATTCAGATAAGGCATATAAATGGGAATCAAAGGGAGTAGAAGGGTATACTATTGAAAGCTGTGAAAAAGAAGATGTGGGAACTGAAGTCATACTGAAAATTAAACAGGATACAGAGGATGAAAAGTATGGTGAATTTTTAGACGAATATAAAATAAAATCCTTAATAAAAAAATACTCTGATTTTATAAAATATCCTATTAAAATGATGGTGAAAAAGAGTAAATTGAAAGAAGGCAGCGACAAGGATTATGAAGACTATTTTGAAGATGAAACTTTAAATAGCATGGTGCCTATCTGGAGAAAAAATAAAAACGAACTAAAGCCTGAGGATTATGAGCAGTTTTATATGGATAAACATTTTGGCTATGAAAAACCTCTTAAAACAATTCATGCCAGTGTAGAAGGAGTAACAAGCTATAATACTTTGCTTTTTATTCCTGCAAGGACACCTTATGATTTCTATACAAAGGAATTTCAAAAGGGATTAGAACTTTATTCAAATGGTGTGCTGATAATGGAAAAGTGTGCTGATTTATTACCGGATTATTTTGGCTTTGTACAGGGGTTGGTAGATTCTGCGGATCTTTCCCTTAATATTTCAAGAGAACTTTTGCAGCATGACAGACAGCTTAAATTTATTGCTAAGAAAATAAAAGATAAGATTAAAAGTGAACTTTTACTTATGATGAAAAATGATAGGGAAAAATACAATGAATTTTATGAAAACTTTGGAAGACAGCTTAAATATGGGGTGTATTCTGATTTTGGAATGAATAAAGATGTACTTAAAGAACTGCTTATGTTCTATTCTTCCACAGAGAAAAAGCTTGTAAGTCTTGATGAATATATATCTCGCATGAAAGATGAGCAGAAATTCATATATTATGCATCAGGAGAAAGTATAGAAAAAATTGATAAACTGCCTCAAACTGAATTGGTTAAAGATAAGGGTTTTGAAATATTATATTTTACTGATGATGTAGATGAATTTGCCATTAAAATACTTGTAAAATACAACGAAAAAGAATTTAAATCTGTCTCCAGCAAGGATTTGGGATTTGAATCAGACAATAAGGAAAGTGATAAGGAAACAGAAGATAATAAAGAGTTATTTGATTTTATGAAGGAAGTTTTAAAGGATAAGGTGAAGGAAGTAAAGGCATCCAAACGTTTGAAAACCCATCCTGTTTGTCTTGCAAGCAGTGGCGAACTTTCGATTGAGATGGAAAAAGTACTTAATATGATGCCAGAAAGTCAAAATATTAAAGCGGATAAAATTCTTGAGATAAATACAAACCATGAAATGTTCAATGCTGTTAAACAGGCATTTACAGAGGATAAAGACAAATTAAAAATGATTTCCAATGTGCTTTATAACCAGGCATTATTAATTGAGGGGCTCTCTGTAGATGATCCTGTACAGTTTGCAAATGATGTGTGTTCTTTAATTAGATAAAGATTTAAATAATATAAAAAAGAGAGAATCTTGAAATATAGGTTCTCTTTTTGCCTGTAATTTGCTTTATAGTTATTATTGTATTTATTAATTTTTTATGCTACTATAAATGTTATTAATCAATAGCTAAATAAGTTTATACAAATTTTGAAGTATTTACATATATATTTAATTCCTATAAACTCAGCAAGTATATCATAAAGCATCTTTAAAAAATCATCAGTTATTTTAGATATATTATAGATAGCCCTGTAGCTTGTAGGTAAAGGAGAGAGCTAACAATGAATCGATTTTATGGTAATCTTTTGACTTTTGGACACTTTGTGGCGGATTTTTATCAAGGTGCATTACCTGCACTGCTTCCTTTTTTGGTTTCTGACAAGCATTTTAGTTATGCTGCTGCTGCCTTTCTAATTTTTTCAGCTAATGTGAGTTCTTCCATAATACAACCTCTATTTGGCATATGTTCAGATAAAATTTCTGTACCTTGGACATTACCTCTTGGAGTATTACTGGCAGGAATTAGTTTTGGGATGTCAGGTGTTGTGGACAATTACTGGGTTATGGCTGTATTTATAGCATTGAGTGGGGTTGGAATAGCTTCTTTTCATCCAGAAGGAGTTAAGCTTGCAAATACTTTTGCTGGAGAAAATAAAGCAACAGGTGTAAGCAGATTTGCTGCGGGAGGAAATATAGGGTTTGCTGTAAGTCCCATAATAACTACAGAAGTTTTATTGTTATTTGGTTTAAAAGGAACAATTATATTATCTCTGCCTGCTCTAATTATGTGTATAATTTTTTTGATTCAATTACCGAAATTGACAAAAAATAAAGCACAAGTCACGGTTAAAAGAGAGGTACAGGCTAAGAATACAGCAGATGAATGGAAGCCTTTTAGCCGCTTAACAGCAACACTTACCTGTAGAGCCATGATTTTTTTTGGACTTAATGCATTTTTGCCTCTCTATTGGATACATGTATTGAATCAGTCTAAAAGAGGCGGGAGTATAGCGCTGTCTACACTTATAATTGTAGGTGCGGTTGGGACTCTTATTGCAGGACGGATGGCAGATAAATTTGGGAACAGAAAAGTAATAATGACAGGTTTTCTTACACTTATACCACTTCTCTTTGTATTTATAAATGTAAGAAATGTCATTTTAGCGACTTTACTGCTAATTCCAATAGGTCTTTCTCTCTATGCACCCTATAGTCCTATGGTGGTATTGGGCCAAAAGTATTTGCCAAACCATATGGGACTGGCATCAGGTGTTACACTGGGGTTGGCAGTTACCATGGGAGGGGTAATTTCACCTGTGCTCGGATGGATATCAGATAACTATGGAATTCATACAGCTCTATCTAGTTTAACTATATTACCTATTATTGCAGTATTCTTAACCCTTACCCTTACCATACCTAAGGTGGATTTAAATAGAGATAGTGTAAATAAGGTAAAATTTAATGTAACTAGATCAGGTAATTAAATAGGTAATTATTCCTTGACTGTCTTAGTATTATTAAAATTAGAAACCTGGGATAAAAGCATTCCTGACAGCATTAAAAAACAGCCCAGATATTCTCTTAATTGTAAATGTTCATTTAAAAGTATCATACCTCCAAGGGTTGCAAAAACTGATTCCATACTGAGTATTATTGCCGCATGGGAAGGCCTGGCGTGCTTTTGACCTACTATTTGTAGGGTATAGGCTATTCCTACAGAGAATATTCCACCGTAAAGTATAGGGATAAGAGCACTATATATACTGGAAATAGCTGTTTTCTCAAAAATAAGCGATGCTATTATGCTGAGTATGGAGCAAGTTAGAGTTTGTACAAAAGATAATTTTAATGCATCTATTTTTTTGATAAAGTAATCAATAGCTAATATATGTAATGCCCAGAAAAGTGCACCTATAATTTCTAATAAATCTCCTTGGCTTATGGAAAAATTTTCTTTAATACTTAAAAAGTATAAACCAATTGCAGTCATAACTACACTGACCCAGATAGTTAAGGGTATATTTTTTTTAAAAAAAATGCTTATAATGGGTACAAATACCATATATAATCCTGTTATAAAGGCAGCTTTTCCTGCGGAAGTGTAATTTAGACCTATTTGTTGAAGGGAGGCTCCCAAAAAAAGTACACATCCAGTTATTATTCCAGCAATTATAAATGTATATTTTTTATTACAGTTGTTTATAGTTTGATTTTGAGTTTTACTAAAGTATAATAACAGGGGAATTAGAGAAATGCCTCCCAGTGCAAATCTAATTCCATTGAAAGCAAAGGGTCCTATATACTCTGCGCCCACCTTTTGGGCCACGAAAGCTAGTCCCCATATGGCTGCTGTTATTAAAAGGAGTATATTGGATTTTAATTCCTGTTTTTTCATTTACACTCACCCGCCTGATTCAAAGTATTCTATATTAAGCAATATTATGTTTTTAAACCAACATTATAATGATATCACAACAATTTCTTTAAGTACAATATACAGTATATCTTTGATTGAAATTGTTATTAATTTTATAAATATTTAAAGAGGTTATAAAAGTGGATATAAATTTAATTGAAATAAAAAAAGAAATGGATAGGATTTTTAATTTACAGGTAAATAATAAATGGAAGTTAAGAAGAAGTAGTGCCAGGGATAGAATTAAAAAATTAAAAATGCTGAAGAGCTATATAATAAATTGTATGGAAGAAATTGAAAAGGCCCTCTATGATGATTTTAAAAAGCCAGGAGAAGAAGTGCTTTTGACAGAAATTTATCCCGTTATATGGGAGATTAACCATGCCATGAAAAATTTACATAAATGGATGAAAGACAAAAAAGTAAAAACTCCTATTACATATTTTGGAGCTGTGTGCAAAATAAAATATGAATCAAAGGGTGTTTCTCTAATAATTTCTCCCTGGAATTTTCCATTTCAGCTGGCAATATCACCACTTGTCTCTGCTATTGCAGCGGGAAATTGTGTAATATTAAAACCTTCAGAGTATACACCTCTTACAGGAAACTGTATAAAAAAAATGATTTCATGTATATTTCAAGAGGATGAAGTGGCTGTATTTGAAGGAGACTATAGAATTTCTAAAATGCTTTTGGAAAAGCCTTTTGAAAATATATTTTTTACGGGAAGCCCTACTGTGGGAAAGATGATTATGGAAGCTGCCGCCAAAAATCTTGCCACTGTTACCTTGGAACTTGGAGGAAAATCTCCCGTAATAATTCATCCCTCTGCGAATTTGGATGAAGCTGCCGGAAGGATAGCCTGGGGCAAATGTCTAAATGCAGGCCAAATATGTGTAGCTCCTGATTATTTATTGATTCCACAAAATAAAGAAGAAGTATTTACTGAACTGATGGTTAAATATATTATTCAGTATTATGGTACTTTTAAAAAGGATATGGATAATTTAAAATATTCTAGAATAATTACAAAAGAACATTTTTTTAGAATAAAAGAACTTGTAGAAGAGGCTGTATATAAAGGGGCAAAGATAAGATGTGGGGGATATTTTAATGAATGTGACAATTTTATATATCCTACCATAATCACTAATGTAGATTTAAATTCTAAAATATTAGAAGAAGAAATATTTGGTCCAGTACTTCCGATTATATCCTATGAATCTATGGATGAAGCCTTAGAGTATATAAAATCTAAACCTAAACCCTTAGTTATTTACATATTTAGCAGAGATAAAAAAGCAGTGAATTATTTATTGGATAATACTGAATCTGGAGATGCAGTAATAAATGATGTAGTAGTGCATGCTGGTAATATCAATCTGCCTTTTGGGGGATTCAACAACAGTGGTATTGGAAAATCCCATGGATATTATGGCTTTATGGCATTTACCCATGAACGTTCCTATATGAAGCAAGGCAAAATTTCTTTGCTATCAATGGTATATCCTCCTTTTGGCACTAAAACCAAAAAAATTATTAGAAAGCTTATCAAATATTTTTAAAAAATAATATATAAATATTTTATGATTTTAGAAAAAAGTATACTATAAAGGAAGCATTTGCTTTACAATAGATATTAAGGCAGCTATTTTTTAAGTATATCTGATATAAGAGAGGAGATATTTTTATGAAAAGCATAAAAAATATATCTGCTATAGGGCTGGGTGCCATTGGATGTGCGTATAACAGTAAATTATATGACATGAATCCAGAAGGAATAAAGATTATAGCAGGAGGAGAAAGGGCAGATAGATATAAAAAGAATGGATTTGTAATTAATGGTAAAAAATATGATTTTACATATGTATCTCCCCAGGAAAAATGTGAACCAGCGGATTTAATTATTGTTTCAGTAAAAGCAAATGAATTGGAACAGGCTGTCATGGATATTGAGAATCATGTAGGAAAAGATACAATTATTATTTCCCTTATGAATGGAATTACCAGTGAAGAAATTATAGGAAAGCAATATGGCATGGACAAGGTGCTGTATTCACTATGTATTGCCATTGATGCTAACCGCAGGGAAAATAATATTCATTTTTCAAGCTATGGCAGTATAATTTTTGGAGAGAAAAAGAATATAACTTATAGTGAAAAGGTACAAGCTGTTGAAGAAATTTTTCGTAAGGCGGGAATTTCCTATGAAATTCCCAGGGATATGATGCATTCACTGTGGTGGAAATTTATGATAAATGTAGGCATAAATCAAGCATCAGCAGTAATTAAAGGTACCTATGGTGTATTTCAAAAGGTAAAAGAGGCCAGAGAACTTATGGAATCTGCCATGTGGGAGGTAGTAAAATTATCTGAAAAGGTGGGGGTTAATTTAGATAAAGGAGATATTGACAAATGGTATAAAGTATTAGATACTATGAATCCAAGCAGCAAAACTTCAATGTTTCAAGATATTACATATGGAAGAAAAACAGAAGTAGATATGTTTGCAGGAACTGTTTGCAAATTAGGGAAAAAATATGACATGGATACCCCTGTTAATAAAACATTTTTGAACATAATAAAGGTAGTAGAAAATAATAAAAAGTTATCTCCATAATTGATATATTATAGAAGATGTTATTGTACAAAAATTAGGAAGGCTGGTGCAAAAATGAAAAAAACTAGAATAGTTATTGTAGATGATTCTCCATTTTCGATTGCAATGCTTAGAGATATGCTTGTTGAAAATGGTTTTGAAGTTGTGGGAGAGGCAACTTCACTGGAAGAAACAATTGAAGTAGTAAGTAAACTTAAACCGGATATTGTAACTATGGATATGACTATGCCTGGAACAGATGGTATTGAATGTACCAGGGCAATTCATAATATAGATTCAAATATAAATGTTATAATAGTAAGTTCTATGATGGATGATGAAATAGTAAAAAAAGCAAGAAAAAATCATGCTTCTGGATACATTCAAAAGCCTGCAGATCCAGAAGAGCTTTCTCTATTAATAAATAGAATAATGGCAGATGAAGAGCTTTTTAAGGAACTGGAAGCTGTATATTATAAAGTATATAAAGAAGCTTTTATGGATATATTCAATAAACTGGTAAAGTCCATTCCTGAATTTGAAAAAGAGGACAAATCAAATGTAGAACATGTATCTAAAGGAGTATCTATTGTTATGGGCATTATAGGGAAATATTCAGGTAGGATGTTACTGGACATGTCTTATGATACTGCAGAAAGCTTTTCTACATTTATGTTGAAGAGAAAACCTAAAGGTTCAGAGGAAATGTTGAATATCATGGGGGAATTGTCCAATATGATAGCAGGAAATGCATCTTCTGTAATGAATAGGACCAATAAATTAATGGGGCTAAGAGTAGCACCTCCGACTATATTTTATGGAAATTCTATAAATATATCTAAAGCAGAACTAGACACTACTACTTCTTCTACAGCTAAAACAAACTTTGGGGATATTTATATAAATATAGGTTTTCAAAGGAGGCCGGGAGAATGGATGTCAGGTATATAAATCCATTTATAGATTCATTTATAGATATAATGCCTCAGCTTGGTGTAGGTAATATAAAAAAAGGCAAACTTAGTGTTAAGAATAAAACCATAGATAGTATTGGGGTATTAATCATAATTGGAATCGTAGGAGATCTCAAAGGGAATATTATATATGGAGTTACCATGGAAAGTGCAAAAAATATTGCCTCCAAAATGATGATGGGAATGCCTGTTGAAGAATTGAATGAAATGGCTCAAAGTGCTATTTCAGAGATGACCAATATGGTAACTGCAAGAGCCTGTACTTTATTTTCAGAAGAGGGTGTTAATATAGAAATATCCACACCTACTTTAATGTACGGTAAATTTAAAGCCACTGCCGCTAGTGACAAGATATTATGTGTTGAATTATTTGTAGATGATCTTCCAGTTGAAATTAACATTTCAATAGAAAAAAATAATTAACAAATTTAAAATATCCTGTTGTAAAAAATCAACAGGATATTTTAAAAAGACTATGCCTATAGAAATAATTTTGAATCTAAATAATTCTTACTACAGTGCCTACTGGAACTATATTAAATAGTTCAATTACATCTTTATTATACATTCTTATACATCCGTTGGATACATAACTGCCTATGGAATGGGGATTGTTTGTACCATGTATTCCTATACCTTTTGCACTTAATCCCATCCAGCGGGCACCATAAGGTCCACCGGGATTAATCTGTTTATTTATTATTCTAAATGTTCCTGCAGGGGTAGGAGTCCCACTTTTGCCAACAGCTACAGGATATGTTTTGTATACCTTGCCATTTTTATATAAAGTAAGTCTGCGGGCAGCCCTGTTGATTGTAATACTATATGTGACATTGGGGCTGCGAAGGAAAAAATAGTTTTCATAGGGATATAAATTCATAGGATTCTCCATAAAATAATTGTTCTAGTTTATTAATATGTAGAAATAATATTAATAGTGACTATTGATATATTCTTAATTGAATATATGGAGGAAATTTTACAAAGTTGTAAATAATATTACTGCGTGATATAATTATTTGAAATAATTATGCTATAATATATTTGCTCTTTAAAAATGAATTTTTAAATATAGTAATAATTTTAAAAGGAGAACCATAATGTCATATATTTCCAGAGCTAATATAATTAGTTACAATAACGAAAATGAACGTGTTTGTGCCAGTGCAGCACGTATATCCACTACTAGTGGAAATTCAATGGATATATTCGAGAAATCCATACATATAGATAAAGATCGTAAATTAATTAAAAATGTTATTAATTCAGGTCATAAATCAATTATTGAACATGCTGTTTTTACTATTGCTTTTTGTAATGTCTCCGCCGTTGTAGAACAATTTTTTATTGAATTTAGATTAGCGTCATTTACTGTAAAATCAAGAAGATATGTTGATTTTAGTAATATGGGCTATTATATTCCAGAATATTTAACTGAAAAAACACGGGAAATATATAAGAATTATGTGAATTATCTGTTTTCAGAGTATAATTATTTTGTTACACAAGGAATTCCTAAAGAAGATGCCCGTTTTGTACTACCATACTGTTTTTTTAGTAATTTCTATTGTACTGTGAATGCAAGAGAACTTATTCATATTTTACAGGAAATATTATTTGGTCGTGGTAAAAATATAAATGAATTAAAAAGTATTGCTCATCAGATAATAGAACAATTAAATGAAAGATTTCCAAGTGTTTCAGAAGAGATTTTTAAAGATTTTTCTTTTTGTGCTGAATATTCTCATAGACAAAAACAAAGTGAAAATTTAAAAGAACAGGGCTTACCTCAAATAGTAAATGGTTCCACTGAACTCATTCAAATGTCTACAGAAAATGCATTAAAAAGTATGATAGGTGCATATACATTAACTCATAATTTAAATATTTCTTTAACTGGCGATTATAACACTAATAGGGGAGAATATGACGTCATATTGGAAAACATTTTACGTAGTAGTCGACCTAGGGAACTTGAGCAAATTTCATGTTCTTTTATAATTCACAATTTATCATTATCTGGTATAACACATATTGTCAGGCATAGAATGCAGTCAATTATAATTCCATCATTGATGTATGTAAATTCAAATAGATATATTGTTCCTAAAACTATTTGTGGGAATGAAAGCTTATTGCTCAGATATAAAGAAGCATTTAATAAAACCAGTAAAATTAAAAAACAATTAAATAATTTGGGTTTAAATAAAGAAGAACAGATTTATCTTTGTTTAAGTGGGAATACTCTAGATGTAATGACTACAATGAATGCTAGGGAATTAATGTTATTTTTCAAACTGAGATGTTGTAATAGGGCACAATGGGAAATTAGAAATATTGCCAGAGAAATGTTAAAAACTTTAAGAAATGAAATGCCCTGTTTATTTAATAAAATGGGACCAAGTTGTGTAGTTGATAATAAATGTCCAGAAGGACGACTTACATGTGGAAGAATGGAGGAAATTATACAAGAATTTAATAGTATATTAAGTAGGGAAAAGTGATATGAATGAAAAGATGGATTAAGGATGTTATTATTTTTGGTATATTTATTGCTATGATTATAAGTACCTCCATTCAATTTTTATGTACAAATGGAATTAACAATTTAAGCGGATTATTTGGGCAACTTATATTATTGACATTAGGTTTTACAGGACTTATTAATATATTTCAATATTGCAATTTTAGGATTTTTATTCCCAATTTACTTCTTAAGGAGAAACAAAGTCAACAAAATAGAGATATAAATAACCTAATGTATGAATATTTTAAAAATGAAAGTACATTTTAAAAAAAACGTAGCAATGATAGAATAAAATATTTTATGAATCAATTAGGGTTAACAAAAGAACAGTTCGAAGATGTTCAATTTGAAATTCTTAAAATAAGACTTATGAAAGAAGGCACCCTTGAAGAAATCCAAGATAAATTAAAGGCAATTATTATTCAACCATTTGTTTTAGTAAAAAGATCTGATTATGAATCAGCAGAACTGGTGTATAATGCTGTGCGGTATTACATAAATTTTGTGGATATAATGTATAGTTCATTGAATCGTGATATTTGTAGTATGCTAGCGGCTTTTATAAAAGAAAAACTTGGTAAAAATATAAATAAAGTAGAAAAAATAGTTGTATCAGAAAATGGAAACTTTTTATTGGGATTAGGAGTTAGTGAGGAACTTAATAAAGCTTTTGTTAAAATGCTTCCTGAGCCAAGAATAATTAAAAAGCAATATTGGGAAGGTACATTTAAGTCCGATGAAAACATTATAATAGTTCATGATGTTTTAGTCACGGCAAAACAGATTATAGAAAGTATAGAACATTTCCCAAGTCCTCATAAAAACATAGGTATTTTTTGTTTAGTAAATAGGACTGATCATGAGGGGAAGAAAGAACTTAATAATAAAGGAATTGAAGTTTTTGCTATTCTTGAATTATCTGATAATGATATTGGGATGATGTTTATAAACAATAAAACTAAAGAAGGCGTGTAATTTGTTTGGGTGCAGTTTTTGTTCAGAAATAAATAATGATGATTATAATAATCTTATAGATAAAATTACTTATCCAGCTATTGGATTAAATGATAGAATAGTATATGAAACAAAAAACTGGGTTGTTATGCCAACTTTAGGTGGATTCATTAAAGGATATTTATTAATTGTCACTAAACAGCATTTTATATCTATTTCAACATGCCCTGAAGAATTATTTAGTGAATTAGAATATCTAGTCAAGGCAGTAAAAAGAGTATTTATCAATGTCTATAATTCTCCTGCTATTATGTTTGAACATGGGGCCATTTCTCAGTTTAAAAGGGGAGGATGTTGTGTAGATCATGTACACTTACATATTTTACCTTATAATGGGGATATTATTGGTGAGATTATAAAGGATGATACTAAGCATGAATTGGTAAAATCTTTTTATGATGTAAAGAATGTAGTGATAAAACATAATAATCCGTATATTTTCTATGAAGATAATTTTGGCAGAAGATATGTTTTATTTAATAAATATTTTCCTTCACAATATATTAGAAAAATAGTATGTAATAAACTTGGAATAAGTGAGCATTGGGATTGGAGAAGTAAATTTTTTTTAGAAAATATGGTAGATACAATTAAAGATGTACGAAATCTGAAGTGGGGAGTTTAGATTATTGCAATAGAAACTAAACTGATCTTGGCAAACAATTTCAGTGTTAAAGAGAATAATCTGCAAGAAAACAAAGGTAGAAATGTGTCAAATTTCTACCTTTATAAAGTTTTTGGGTAATTTAAGTTCAACTACAAATAGTCCATTTTTGTACCGAGTATATGATAAAATTAATGTTAAATCTTCTCAAGAGTTATGAAATTGTATTCAATATTATTTTCATTGTGTTTTTCATATTCAATTATATTATAATTATGTATATTAAACTTAGGGAAATATGTATCACCTTTTTTTTCTTCAGAAGCTATTTTAGTTAAATATAATTTGGTACAATAAGGAAGTAATTGGGCGTAGATTTCCCCTCCTCCTATTATAAAGTATTCTTCCTTAGAGTGTTCATATTTTATCACATCTTTAATATTGTGTACTACGAATACATTTTCGGATTTAATGTTATAGTTAGGATTTCTTGTAATAATAATATGTTTTCTATTTAATAATATGTTTGGAAGAGATTCGAATGTCTTTCGTCCCATTATAATTGTTTTACCATAGGTGATTTTTTTGAATCTTTTTAAGTCTCCAGATATGTGATATATAAGCTTATTATTATATCCTATTGCGTAATTTTCATTAAGAGCTACAATTATACTTAACATGATTACCTCCTTAATAAGAGAATCTTTAGTTTTTGATTTAACTTATCCTGCTTATCATTATTACTTATCTTTAAAAGCATTTCATAATTGAACTATAAAGTCACTATCTAGCAATCGGGAAAAGGGAATATCTACAATTAAACATATTATATCATAAATTTTTGAAAAAATTTTTGAAAAGATAAAACCAAATTGAACACTTCATGGTCTAATAAGTGAAAGTTATTACCGGTTATAACTTGATAAATTGTTTGGAGGACTATAGATGAATGTTGAGACATTAGTTAAAAATGCAAAAAGTGGTGATGAAAATGCTTTTTGTGAACTTATGAAAATTAATAAAGAGATTCTGTACAAAGCTGCTTATCTTTATACAAAAAATAAACATGATTCATTAGAAATATTAGATGAAACTGTTTATAAAGCCTATGTATCAATTAAAAAATTGAAAGAGGGTAAATATTTTAATACTTGGATTATGAGAATACTCATAAATGAATGTATAAATTATTTAAACAAGAAGAAAAGGGTCAGCCTTTTGGGTATTAATATTGCCAACATATGTAAAGGAAGCAGAGAAGATAAAAATTTAGAGGACAGGTTAGACTTATACAAAGCTATTGATAAGTTAGATGGCAAATTAAAAGTAGTAATAATACTTAGATATTTTGAAGATTTAACTGTTTCACAAATAGCAGATATACTTGAATGCCCCATTGGTACAGTAAAGACCCATATTCATAAGGCTATAAAAAGATGGAAGAGATTTTGATGAAATTATAAATGATAAAAAAAATACAGGAAAAACATATGACCAGATAGTTTTTTATAATGGCTCTAGTAAAATATTTACAGATCAAGAGGATTTTCAAAGTTCCAGAAAAAAACAAATGGTAATAGGATTTGAATCTACAGGAAGCACAAAGTTAAGTACCATTCCAAAGAGCATCAATATTAAATTTACTTACTGCTCTGATAGGGATATTATGAGTGTGAGGGATTATTATAGACATGGCTATGTTTATAGGATTTTTCATAAGTCCCCTAAAATAGTCAATGGAAACTGGTCCATAAATGTAAAAATTGATGATAAATTCATAAATGCCAAAGAAATTAAATATGTAAAGGCAGGAGAAACAAGTGAAAATTCTTCTATAATAATAGAGGGTGTAAATTTATATCCTATCAGTGCATATGGCAGTTTTTTTATACCAAATGATTGGACATTTAAAAACCCTTATCTTCAAGATGATGAAGGTAATGTGTATGGATGCAAAAGTTTTGGAGAAGGAGATAACAATGGGGGAACTAAGGAAATAACAGCAAATTTTCAAAGTCCATATTTTAAAGATATAAAAAAGCTGTATTTGGGATTTACTTATAAGAAAAATGGTGTAGATAAAAATATTAAAATAGAGTTGAAACGAAAGTAACTGAATTTGACATCTAACAACTTGTTATATATAATAAAGTTGTTAGATGTCAAAAGTACAGAGAGGAGAATGTCTTATAAATTTTGAAAGTAAACAAATTTATGCAGCAATTTTTGATATGGATGGAACTATGTTTGATACTGAAAGACTGAGAATTAATATGTTAAAGTCGTCATCTAAACTTATATATGGAGAGAGTATGACAGACAAGCTTCTTTTAGATTCATTGGGAGTCAATGCCAAAATGGCAGAAGAACTTGCAAAAAAACAATATGGAGAGAATTATCCTTATGAGGATATAAGAAAAAAAGCTGATGAATACGAAGTAAAATATATAAGACATAATGGCATACCTGTCAAAGAAGGATTATATGATGTACTGGAAAGATTGAAGAAAAGCGGGATTTTAATTGCTCTTGCAACTTCAAGCAGAAGGGCCATAGCAGAAGAATATCTTTTAAATGCAAGAGTGATGAGATTTTTTGATGTTATTGTATGTGGTAACGAGGTTACAAAAGGGAAACCTGATCCGGAAATATTTTTAAAAGCAGCAGATGAATTAAACTGTCATCCATCACATTGTCTTATATTTGAAGACTCTCAAAATGGTCTGATTGCAGCAGCAGATTCAGGAGGAATCCCTATATTTATAAAAGATATAAAGGAGCCTGAAAAACACATAAAAAATCGTGTTTTTAAAGCATATAATAGTATGGTAGAATTTCATGAAGATCTAGTTAAATTTACACCCAAAATGTCCATGCCCAAACTGAATGAACATTTTCCACAAAGCTTTGGGTATGTAAAAGCAGGAATTCACGGTTTTGGTGCAATAGGAGGAGGATATCTTACACAGATTTTTTCCCACTGGGATGGTTATACCAGGCCTAAGGAAATAATTGGAGCAACTAAAAAAGTTGTAATTAAAGAATTAATAAATTCATTAGGAAAATTTAATGTGAAGTATGAAAGCAGGGCATATTTTCAAAGTATAAGCAATGTTCATATTATTGATATGGATGATGAAACGGAAATGATAAAGATGTATACGGAGTCTCAAATCATCGGTCTTGCTATTCCAGAAACGGCAGTGAAGTCCCAGTCTGAAATTATAGCTAAAGGTCTTATTGAACGCTATAGCAAAAATAACACCAATCTTACAATACTTGTGGTTCTAAATAAAATAAAAGGAGCAAAATTTATTAGAAAAAATGTTAAAAATGCCCTTAAGAATTTAGTGGGTGAAGAAAAAGCAGAAGAAACAATATCTAGAACATATTTCTGTGAGACTGTTGTAAATAGAATGGTTTCTGCAATACCTGAAAAAACATTACTTACACAAATTCAAAAAAAATTATCAAATCTTAAAAGGACTATTTCTTATTTTCAACCGGATATTACAGGGCTCTTCAAATACTTTCAAGAGGGTGAAAGTGTTTTAATTAATCCTAAAAAAACAGTAAAAAAAATTGATGAAAAAACTCTGTTAAAGGTTGGAGATATATCAAAAAAATTATCTATTATGTCTCAATTTGATAAATATATCTCAAGATTTAATGTATCTTTATTTAGCAGCGAACCATATATTCCGTTGTATGCAAGTAATGAAAGTCCTTTACTTGAGAGATTACGGCAGGTTAAAGTTGTAGATAATATTGAAAAAATGCAGCAGATAAAAAATAGACTTTCAAATGGTCCTCATGCAATAATAGCATGGTATTCTGCTTTACTTGGTTACAAAACAATTGGACAGGGAATGGGGGATAAAAAAGTACTTTCATTGGTGAGGAGTATTATTGAAAAAGAAATTAAGCCTTCTCTTATTAAAGATAATTCCGAATTATCTGAATATATTGATGGATTTATCTCGAATTTCATTAAAAGATGTAGGAGTTCTTTTAAAGATAATTGTATTCGTGTAGGACGTGATCCTATGAGAAAATTACAGTGTGGAGAAAGAATTTTTGGAACTATCACTTTGGCACAAAAGTTTAACATACCTACTCCTATGATTGAATTTGGTGCAGCTTGTGCTATTTTTTATTCTATTTTACTTATAAATTCCAAGGATAAAGAATGTAGAAAAATCAAGGAGATATATAATAAGAATCGTTCTGTAGAGGATGTTCTTACTTATGATGGTGAGTACAATGGTGCAAGATATCATGGCTTGAATTTACAAAAAGATAAAGATTTAATTAGGAGAATAAAAATACAATTTAATAATCTTATGTTGTCTGAAGATATAATAAGTTACCATCATGTAGAAATAGATAATCAGCTAAGTCTTTAAAAATATCCTATTAAGTTATTATAACAAGGTGTGCTTTGCTGATTATTTATTTCAAAGCATTTTAACGAAAATATACCTTTATTCTCTCTCCAAAGGAAATGTCATACAGTGAGGACCTCCTCCTCCTTTTAATATTTCAACCAGATCCACTTCAATGGTTTCTAGACCAAGTACTCTTAGTTTGTGGTTTACATCCTTGTTATTGATAAAAGTTAATACTTTGTCATTTCCAAGACATTGAAGATTACAGTAATGTTTGAAAACCCCTTCCTGGGGAACATCAATCAAGGTGAATTTCCGTTTTTCCAGCATTCTTAGAAAGTTGTAGGGGAGAGCTTCTTTGCATATTACAGCTACCTTTTCTGCTACTATGTTAAAGCACATGTCAAGATGCAGATTTTGTCTTAATGCAGGTATGGAAATTAATTCATAACCTAATTCCTGTACCTGGGTTTTGATATTTTCAAATCCATGCCAATCTGTTCTTGCAATTATACCCTGAGCCATTACATAGTCATCTAAAAACCAGAAGTCCCCACCTTCAAAGGCACCTGCAGTACACCTGGCAGCGCAGGGAATGTCAAGTTCTTTCATTTTATTTTCATAAGCTGTAGTTTCGTTTTTGCGTATAGGTTCTCTCAATTTCCCCATTATATAACCTTCAGATATGCAAGCTCCAAAATCTCTGGCAAATACCTGGTAGGGTAAATTAGGATCTGGCTCCATTAAAACTACCTCTACTCCATTTTCCCTATAAGCCTGCACAATTTCTGCGTGTTCTCTCAAACAAATATCCCTATTGGATTTTTCACCTTTTTCCATCCATTTCTCTGTTATTACATTAATGGGTTCAAATTCAAAATATGTGGGAGCACACAGAAGTACTTTTTTTAAGGTATTTGTTGAATTTTTTACATAACTTTTTCTCATGGTGATTTCCCCTTTTATGATTAAATTTTATTAATAGTAATTATAAAGCTTTGTGCTGCACAAGGGTCAATATCAAATTCTAATTATTTTAGAAGATAAAAATAGCCTAATTAAAAAGTTAATTAAGCTTTTAGGTATCTATAGAGTTTTTGATTGGAACTTGAATTTCAAAACATTCTTCTTCTACAATATCTGTTACTGTAATGTCTACCTGGGCTATTTCTATAAAGTCACCATCTATAATATAATGGTTGTAATGGATAAATTGCAGCAGCTTTTTTATACTTTCTTCTCTATCCCAAGGTTTACCGCTGTTATAAATACAAGCATATTTTCCCGCTTTTATTTTCTGTATATTTTTTTTATTAATTTGGTTAGGTGATTTTGTAAATACAAAAATGTCACTGGATTTATTAAACTCACAGGATTCAATATCAGATTTTGATATAATGAACCCTAATCTATTACTGGCTAAAATGGGTGAAATTTCTTCAAGGGTATTTTCAAGATGAAGAAATCCATAGCTTAATTCTATTTCATTGTTAATAGCCTTGCCAAAAGTAATAATTTCTCTTTCAGGTATTTGTTTGATCATGATTTCTTTCATTTTGGACTCGGCAATAACATTCCTTAAAAATTCTATCTTTTCAGAAAGGGTTTCTTCCAATAACTGTAAATCTTTTATTTTTTCTTTTAACTCTTCATGTTTATTCGTAAGTATAGAAAGGGATTTGGTTACATGTCTGTTATTAAAATATTCTTTTATTTCTTTAAGACTCATGCCAAGCTGGCGCAGTTCTTTAATTGTACCTAATTTTTCATATTGCAGCACAGAGTAATATCTATAACCAGTTTTGGGGTCTACATAAGTGGGTTTAAAAAGACCTATTCTATCATAGTGCCTTAGAGTTTCAGTGGTTACGTTTCTAAGTCTTGCTAAATCTGTTATGGATATTCTATCTTTTATTAAAATCACCTCATATATAATATTAGTATATATATATTTGGTTTTCAATAAAAATTAACTGTTTAGAAAACTTTAATTGATGTAAAATAGATATATTAGTTACGAGGAGTGATTATTTATGAAAAGTTATAGAAAAGAATTATGGTTTGATATTCCAAAAAGAAGAGCCTTTATCAACATAACTCCACAAATAGAGAAGTGTTTAAAAGAAAGCGGTATAAAAGAAGGACTGCTTTTATGTAATGCCATGCATATAACGGCCAGTGTATTTATAAATGATGATGAGGGTGGACTGCATAAGGATTTTGAAAATTTTTTGGAGAAAGTTGCACCTGAAAAACCTCATGACCAGTACTATCATAATGGGTATGAAGACAATGCCGATGCCCATATAAAGCGTTCTATTATGGGACGGGAAGTAGTAGTGGCAGTAACTGAGGGAAAGCTGGATTTTGGACCCTGGGAGCAAATATTTTATGGAGAATTTGATGGAATGAGAAAAAAGAGGGCTTTAGTAAAGATAATTGGACAATAATTAATAATTAAAGGTATAAGAGTTATTTGAAAGAAAGAGAGGGCTTCATATGAGGGAAGAAGTGCTGCTTTTAGATAATGTATGCAAAACTATAAAAGGGAAACGCATTATCAATGGGATAAGCTTTTCAATAAAAGAAGGTGAGGTCTTAGGTTTCCTTGGTCCAAATGGAGCAGGTAAATCTACCACTTTGAGGATGATCGTAGGTCTTTTAAAACCTACTTCTGGAAGAATTGAAATATGTGGACATTCTATTGTGAATGATTATGTAAAAGCTATGTCAAATGTTGGATGTATAATAGAGGGACCAGATTTATACAATTACATGAGTGGCATTGATAATCTAAATATGTTGGCATCTATGAGTAAAGATGTCAGTAATGATGATATTATCAGTTCAGTAGAACTAGTAGGATTAAAAAATAGAATAAGAGATAAAGTGAGCACATATTCTCTGGGAATGAAACAGAGATTGGGGATTGCACAGGCATTAATGCATAACCCTAAGCTTCTTATTTTAGATGAACCTACCAATGGTCTTGATCCATCTGGAATAAGTGAAATGAGAAATTTAATAAAGAAAATTGCAAAAGAAGAAGGCATTTCCGTACTTGTATCCAGCCATCTTATTTCTGAAATAGAACTCATATGTGATAAAGTAACTATAATTAAGAATGGAACAATTTTAAAAAATGCAGATGTAAGTGAACTTTTAAATAATCAAGAGGTATTTTGGATACTGGATGACAATAAAAAGGGAAAAGAATTACTAAGTGAAGTATGGGCGTTGGAAAGCAAAATAGTTAAAGACAGACTTGAAGCTGCTGTGGATTCAGCTAAATTGGAAGAAATAAATTCTTATTTTTTAAAACAGGGCTTATTACTAAAATATGTAGATAAAAAGCACAAAACTCTAGAAGATTTATTTTTAAGTCTGACAAGACAAAGTGAAATAATTTAATAGTTAGGATGATTAATTTGTTAAAATTAGTGGAAAACGAAGTAGTTAAAATGCTATCTAAAAAGAAGCTTATACTTATTTCAGTCATTTTGTTAATATTGGTATCACTTTTTTGTTATGGAGAGAACTCTTCTTATAAAAATACAATACAAAGGTATACAAAAGCCTCAGGACAAGCCCAGGGTTATAATTGGAAGTCATTAGTGAATCAGCAAATATTGGATTTGCAAGATACTTTAAATAGGCCATATATAAATGATAATAGAAAAAATTCTATAAATATACAAATTGAGCAGTTGGAGTATTATTTGGAGCATAATATAAACCCCATTACCCCAAATACTGGAAAATTTACTATTGAATTTATGCAGCAGGCTGTTTATTTATTTTTACCTTTGCTTATAGTAATTTTAGCGGCAGATGTGGTATCTGGAGAATTTTCTTCAAAGACTATAAAAGTTCTATTGACCAGGGCTGTTCCTAGATGGAAAATATTATTAAGTAAGTATATTGCAGTTTTGATTTTATCTTGTATAGTTATTTTAGAGGCAGTTATTATGTGTATTTTAGTATCATCTTTTATATTTCATAGTTGGGGATGGAATGAACCTGTAGCAACTGGCTTTAGGGTTATAGCAGATAAACTGGATTCGTCAGGAGTAGTAAAGGTGTATCAGTGGCAATATGCAATTCTAATATATTCTTTAGGATGGTTCTCTTCTGTGAATATTGCAACTTTAGCCTTTATGATTTCTACATTAGTTAGAAGTACGGCAACTTCTATTGGTATAATGTTAGCTTCGCTAATTGGGGGTGAATTTCTTCAGTTGTTTTTATCTGATTGGCCTTTAGTCAAGTATTTCTTTGCCATTAATTTAGATTTACCTAAATATTTAACAGCATCTTATGAACCAATAGCGGGAATGAGCCTTTCCTTTTCTGTGGGTGTGTTATGTATATGGTCATTAATAGCTTTAGTAATTAGTTTTATTGTATTTACCAAGCAAGATGTATTAGTTTAGATATGGGAAAGGAGACAGAGTATTATGTATAAAAAGGTAAAATGGCTCACCATATTAGCTATTGCAGCAGCAAGTACTTGTATATTCAGCATAGGCTTTGCGTATTCACTTTCCATTACAAATAGTTCTGTAAATGAAAGTGATATTAAGAATAATAGTGAAAATAGTGAAAATAAAACTGAAGAAGTTATGAATCAATTGGATGCCAACTCATATAATGTGTTAGTCATGGGGGATTCTCTTGCAAAGGGAACGGGAGATGAAAATAATGAAGGTTTTGCAGGCGGTTTTGTTAAGCTCTGGAAAGCTAAAACTTCAAAACCCCTAAAACTTACTAATATTGCAGTTAATGGTGATACTTCATCTGGTCTTCTTAATGTTGTGCATAGTGAGCAGACACTGAAATATATACAGAATTCCAGTATTATATTTATTTCCATTGGAGGTAATGAGATTAAAAACTTTAAAAATGTAGATATATCCTCTGTGGATTCAAGTTTACCAGAATCGAAAGAATCATCTTCAGCACCAAATGATGCAAAGTCAGTTGAAAATCAATATTTAAATAACTTAGAAAGTATTTTTAAATTAATAAGAAGTAAAAATCAAAATTGTATTATTGTGTTTATTGGCCTGTACAATCCCTTTGGTAGTGACATAACTCCAGATAAGGTAGAATTATTAAATAATTGGAATTATAAAACTGATGAATTGGTGTCTGAAGATAATAATTCTGTATATGTGCCTACATATGACCTTTTTAAATATAATACTACAAGTTATCTTGCTCCTGATAATTTTCATCCCAATGCCGCAGGCTATGATGCCATTTCAAAGAGAATATTTGAGGTATTGAAGAATTATAAAAATTAGTCTGGTAGTAAATTTATTGGCCATAAGTAAAATCAGCTGGATTTATATATGAATCCAGCTATCATCCAAATAGAGAAGTTACGTTATTAAAATACACATTTATTTTGAATACAATTCCACTACTGCAATTTCATTTACTTCTATAGGTAATTCTTCTTTTTCAGGAAGCCTTATCAATATTCCTTGAAAATTATCAAAATTTTTCTCTATGTAGGGTAACTCAAATTTTCTTAGGTCTAAAAAATTAAAACAGAACTCTTTATTATTTCTAGATTTTTGTACTAGGGAAATTACATCACCTGCATGTACTTCATAGGAAGGTATATTGATTTTTTTGTTATTGACTAATATGTGACCATGGTTTACCATTTGTCTTGATTGTCTTATAGAATTTCCAAATCCTATTCTATACACTATATTATCAAGTCTGCATTCTAAAATTTTTAGAAGTGCAGTACCTGTTACATTTTTACTTTTTTCTGCACGTCTTATATATCTTTTGAATTGTTTTTCAAATAATCCATAATATGCTTTGATCTTTTGTTTTTCTAATAGTTGGCGGCCATACTCAGATATCTTAGAGCCGTGCCGTGAATTTACTTTTTTTACTCTGTCCATAGCTTTGGGATGTCCATAGATATTTACGCCTAATCTTCTGCATAATTTAAATTTAGGTTCTCTGCGAGTTGCCATACTAAAATAATTCCTCCTTATGTAGTTTTATAAATATATTCAATGATAACATAAACGATATTGATATTCAATATCAATAAGGATTTTTAAATATAAATTTTGGATTGACTTTATATAGCTATTATCTTATAATTGAAAATGATGTTCAATATCATTTGTGCTTTTAAATTTATTGGAGATGTTTTTGTGAAAAAAGAATTTGGAATGGATAATCTTAAAGAAAAGTTCCATGAATTTGGATACAAATATACGGATCAAAGGCAGCTTGTAATGGATGTTATAATTGGGCATAAAGATCTTCATATGAATAGTGAAGATATAAATCGAATTCTAAAACAAAAGGGATTAAATATAGGCCAATCAACTATTTATAGAACCCTCGTAATGCTGGAGAAGATGAAAATTATAAGGAAAGTGGATTTAGGGGATGGATATACAAGATATGAATTGTGTAATCATCTAGGACATAATCATTATCATTTGATCTGTTCAGATTGTGGAAAAATAATTGATGGCAGAGTTACTGACAGGGAATATTATATGCTTGATAAATTAAAAAAACAAATTTATGATATGTATGATTTTCAAGTGGAAGATTATAGTGTAGACTTTTTTGGCAAATGTAAGTCCTGTAATAAAGATCCTAGGGAGTAAAAAAGGTGTTATTCAATTATAATAGAAGGGTTTATTCCTTGGTAAAATTAGTAAATGGGTTGATATTTATATTTTATTATGATAATATTAACTAATAAATTTTTATTTCAAGGAGGAAGAAATAAATGGAATCAGACCCAGAACCTGCCGGTTTAATGCCTCAATTAGGATTGATTGCATTACTCACTCTGTTAAATGCTTTTTTTGCATCTGCAGAAATGGCAATTGTATCACTTAATAAAACTAGGATAAAGCTTTTAGCGGAACAGAGTAATAAAAAGGCACAACTATTGGAAAAGTTATTGAAGGAGCCAACTAAGTTTTTATCAACTATACAAGTGGGAATTACCCTTGCAGGATTTTTTTCAAGTGCGTCAGCAGCAACTGGTATTTCATACAGAATTGGAAATTATCTAGATAAACTTAATGTTCCTTATGGTCAAGAGATCTCATTTTTTTTAGTAACAATTATTTTATCCTATATCATGCTGGTTTTTGGAGAATTGTTTCCAAAGAGAGTGGCACTACAAAAATCAGAGGAAATTGCCATGCTTTCCATAAGACCAATTTTATTTGTATCAAAATTGGCGATACCTTTTGTTAAACTGCTTTCAATATCTACTAATCTTTTAATAAGAATTACGGGAATGAACAGTAGTAATTTGGAAGAGAAAGTTTCAATAGAAGAGATTAGGTCATTGGTAGAAATAGGACAAGAAAATGGAGTTATTAATTCCACTGAAAAAGAAATGATAAATAGTATATTTGAATTTGACGATAAATTGGCAGAAGAAGTAATGACACCTAGAACAGAAGTATACTTAATAAATATAGATAAGCCTTTGAGTGAATATATAGATGAACTGCTCCAAAAAAGGTATTCTAGGATTCCCGTATTTGAAGGAGACAGTGATAATATTATAGGTATACTTTATATGAAAGATTTTATAATTGAAGCCCATAGAGTAGGCTTTGAAAATGTAGATATAAGAAATATAATTCATCCTGCATATTTTGTACCTGAAAGAAAAAATATAGACGAGCTATTTAAGGAACTTCAAAATTATAGAAAGCATATGGCTATATTGATAGATGAATATGGAGGATTTTCAGGAATAGTAACTATAGAAGACTTAATTGAAGAAGTAATGGGAAATATAAACGATGAATACGATGAAGATGAGCCCTGTGTAAAAAAAATTGATAATAAAACATTCATGGTGAAAGGCAGTATTTCCATAGATGAATTAAATGAGAATTTGCATTTAAATCTGAATGAAGATTCTGAAGATTACGATACACTAGGAGGATTATTGATTAAAATTATAGGTCGCATACCAGAGGATGGAGAGCAGCCTGTACTTGAGTATGAAAATATTACATTTGATATAGAGGAAGTGAAAGAAAAAAGAATAGAAAGGGTTAAACTTCATATAGAAGAGTAATGAGTTTGTTAAACACAGAAAGTTTTAAATAGTTTTCTGTGTTTTTATTGATTTTAACATGAAGTTCTTCTAAGGTTCATATGGAGATAAGCATTTCTCTATAGCAAACTCCATATGAACTTCTGAAGCACTTGATTATAAGTAAACCTATTCAATACAATCTAGTGATTGTGAAATATCATAAATCAAGTCTTCTTTGTCTTCAATGCCGCAGCTGATACGGATTAATTCTGCTGGAACTCCAGCTTCCTTTAACTCTTCGTCATTCATCTGGCGGTGTGTACTTGTTGCAGGATTTAGACAACAGCTACGGGCATCTGCTACATGGGTTTCAATAGCCACAAGCTTAAGGTTTTTCATAAAGATTTCAGCTTCTTCACGTCCACCTTTTAAACCAAATGAAACAACACCACAGGAACCATTTGGTAGATATTTCTGTGCAATCTTATAGTATTTGTCACCTGGCAGACCACAGTAATTAACATAGGCAACCTTTGGATGATTTTGGAGGAATTCTGCAACAGCTTGTCCATTTTCGCAGTGACGCGGCATACGGACATGAAGGCTTTCCAGTCCTAGATTTAAGATGAATGCATGCTGTGGGGATTGAATAGAACCAAAGTCACGCATCAGTTGAGCAGTACATTTGGTAATGAAAGCTCCTTCCTTGCCAAATTTTTCAGCATAGGTAATACCATGATAACTGTCATCTGGTGTACAGAGTCCCGGGAATTTATCAGCATGAGCCATCCAATCAAAATTTCCAGAGTCTACAATGACTCCTCCCACAGCGGCACCGTGTCCATCCATGTACTTTGTAGTAGAATGGGTAACAATGTCAGCACCCCATTCAAAAGGACGACAATTAATAGGTGTTGGAAAAGTATTATCTACTATAAGTGGAACATCATGTGCATGGGCAGCCTTTGCAAATTTTTCAATATCCAGTACAGTAAGGGCGGGATTAGCAATTGTTTCACCAAAAACTGCCTTTGTATTAGTTTGGAAGGCAGCATTTAATTCCTCTTCTGTACAATCAGGAGAAACAAATGTAGTGGTAATGCCCATTTTGGACATGGTTACGGAAATTAAATTGAAAGTGCCTCCGTAAATACTGGAAGAGGCAACAATGTGATCTCCACAGTTGCAAATATTAAACAGGGCAAAAAAATTGGCAGCTTGCCCTGAAGAAGTCAACATGGCAGCAGTACCGCTTTCCATGTCGGCAATTTTTTGAGCCACATAGTCATTTGTTGGATTTTGCAGCCTACTGTAGAAATAGCCGCTGGCTTCAAGGTCAAACAATTTTCCCATATCTTCACTAGTATTATATTTAAAGGTCGTGCTTTGGATAATAGGAACTTGACGTGGTTCTCCATTGCCGGGTCTATAACCGGCCTGTACGCATTTTGTATTTATTTTATAATTTTTCATTTTAGTATGTCCTTTCTGAAAATAATAATATAATTATTATAATTTTAATATTGTGTTAATTCAAGAGAAAAATCAGGAGGCTGGTGTAGTCATTTTATTTATATCTTATATATAAAATATTTTTGTCATGGTATTATATTTATAGTATTAAAAATGAATTAAAAGAAGGTGAGAAATGTTATGACACTGCAGCAGCTAAAGTATGCAATAGAAATTGCCAATTGTGGTTCTTTTAACGAAGCTGCAAAGCGACTTTTTATATCCCAGCCAAGTCTTTCCAAGGCCATAAAGGAATTGGAGGTGGAACTTGGAATTGGCATTTTTGAGAGAACCAACAGAGGAATTAGTATATCTATAGATGGGGCGGAATTTTTAGGATATGCACGTCAGATTATAGAGCAGACAGAGGTATTGGAAAATAGATATCATGGAGAAAGATTTAAAGCATTGCATTTTTCCCTTTCAACTCAGCACTATGCCTTTGTGGTAGACGCCTTTATAAAGCTTATGAAGAGCAATGATAATTCAAAATATGAATTTACCTTAAAGGAAACTAAAACTTATGAGATCATTGAAGATGTAAAAACATTAAAAAGCGACATAGGTATATTATATACAAATGATTTGAATTCAAAGGTGATGAATAAACTTTTTAGTGACAGTAATATTAAATTCACACCTTTATTTAATGTAACACCCCATGTATTTGTGGGTAAGAATCATCCATTATTAAATAAAAAGGTTGTTACAATGGAGGATTTGGCTTCCTTTCCTTTTATAGTATTTGATCAAGGAGAAAAAAATTCATTGAATTTTTCAGAGGAGATTTTGAATTTTTCAAATACCAATAAGAGTATTGTAGTCAATGACAGGGCAACATTATCTAACTTATTAACAGGAAGTGATGGATACACTGTAGGAACAGGAGTGTTAGTTCCAGCCTTTAATGGAGATGAAATTCAATCTATTCCAATTGAAAGTGATCAAATAGTTACAATTGGATGGATTTCCCATAAGAATATAAAACTTAGTAAAATTGCAGCCAAGTATATAGAAATTTTAAACTATGATATTGCAACTAAATATTTGGAGTTTAATTACTGCTTACTATAGTGAGAAGGAGGAAATTATGAATAATCAAGTTATAGGTAGAAAAAGAGATATTCCCCCATATAGATATGACATTGTAGGAAGTTTTTTGCGCCCAGAAGAAATAAGATTAGCCCGAAGACAATATGAAAAAAAAGAAATCTCAAAAGAAGAACTTAAAGAAGTGGAAGACATAGAAATTGCAAAACTTGTAAAAAAACAAAAAAAAATAGGACTGAGAGCTGTTACTGATGGAGAGTTCAGGCGGGGATGGTGGCATCTGGACTTTTTTTTGGGAATCAAAGGAACTGAAAGGATTAAAATAAATCAGGGCAGCAATTCCTACAATAAACTCATGAAAGCTGAAACATTTCGTGTTATTGACAATATAAAGTTTGAAAATCATCCCATGATTGATCATTTTAAATATTTAAAGGGTATTACAGAGGGGTGTATTCCTAAATTTTCAATACCTTCTCCTGCACTCTTTCATTTTGTAGAAAGTTATAATTCAAATAGATTTTATAAAGATAATGAAAAATTTCTCTGTGATATCATTGATGTCTATAAACATGCCATAAAAGCCTTTTATGACGCTGGGTGCAGGTATCTTCAGCTAGATGATACCACCTGGGGTACATTGTGCAGTGAAATTCACAGGAGCCGGTATGTAGAGTTAGGTGTAGATCCAGATGAACTGGCCAAAGATTATGTGAGGTTGATTAATGAATCAATTTCGTGCTGCCCTAAGGATATGACAATTGTACTTCACATATGTAGAGGAAATTTTCATTCTATGTGGTTTGCAGCAGGTGGGTATGAACCTGTTTCCAAAGAACTTTTTTCAAATACCAAGGTAGATGCTTTTTTTCTTGAATACGATAATGAACGTTCGGGAGATTTTTCTCCATTAAGGTTTGTAAAAGATCAGATAGTAGTATTAGGACTTGTTACCACAAAACATGGAGGTCTTGAAAGTAAAGAAGAATTAAAAGCTCGTATTTTTGAAGCCTGTAAGTATGTAGATATAGATAAGCTCTGTTTAAGTCCACAGTGTGGTTTTGCATCTACAGAAGAAGGCAATCTTATTACAGAAGAAGAGCAGTGGGCTAAACTGGAACTTATTGTTGAAACTGCAAAGGAGATTTGGATTCAATAATTTTGAGAGGTAGTATCATAGATATTTTTATGCCAGCTATAGTAAATATTTATAACTGGCAATAGTTTTTTTCAGTTACGCTAGTTAAGTGATAGTATGTTATATTTAAGATATCTTAAAGTGTAATTAAAAATATTAAATTCATGAAAGGGATAATAAAAAATGAGTGTAACATTTGAAAATACAGTAGTAAGGAATGCTCCTCCTTTTAGATGGGATATAGTAGGAAGTTTTTTAAGACCACAATCTATTAAAGAGGCACGTACTAAGTATGAGAATAAGGAAATCTCTCAAAATGATTTACATAAAATAGAGAATGAAGAAATAATAAAACTGGTCGAAATGGAGAAAAAAGTAGGTTTAAAATCAGTTACTGACGGAGAATTTAGACGTTCCTGGTGGCATCTTGACTTTATGTGGGGCTTGGAAGGTGTAAAGAAGCATGTCATTGAAAAAGGATATCAGTTCAATGGATTAGAAACTAGGGCTGAAACTGCTCAATTAACGGGAAAAATCAGTTCCAAAAATCACCCAATGGTAAAACATTTTAAATTCTTGAAGAGTATTGCAGGAGAGGATGCAATAGCAAGACAGACTATTCCGGCTCCTGCACAATTTCTTGCTGAAATGCAGCGAAGAGAGAATAAAAAAATTACCGAATCATTTTATAAGGATTTAGAGGAACTTATAGTAGATATTGCCGCAGCCTATAGAGATGTTATTAAACAGTTTTATGAAGCTGGATGTCGTAATCTTCAATTAGATGATTGTACATGGGGTATGTTTTGTGATACGGACTATTGGAAATCACGCCAAAGAGAAAATGTTGATGCTGGAGAAATAGCAAAACTATATGCCCGTGTAAATAATGAGGCCATTAAAGATCATCCAAAAGATATGATTATTACAATGCATGTTTGCAGAGGTAACTACCATTCCACCTGGGCATCTTCTGGAGGGTATGAGTCTATTGCTGAAATTTTGTTTGGAACAGTAGCTGTAGATGCTTTCTATCTGGAGTATGATAGTGAACGTGCAGGAGGCTTTGAACCTCTTAGATTTATAAAAAATCAACAGGTAGTTTTAGGTCTTATTACTTCTAAGTCTCCTAAATTAGAAGATAAGGAAACTGTTAAAGCAAGAATTAAAGAAGCTTCTAAATATGTTCCTATAAATCAACTTTGTTTAAGTCCTCAATGTGGATTTGCATCTACTGAGGAAGGTAATATACTTACTGAAGAAGAACAGTGGAATAAAATAAGGCTTGTAAAGAAAATTGCAGAGGAAGTTTGGAAATAGTAAAATATTTTTAGGTATAAAAATCAACCATTGTAAAGATTATAATGGTTGATTTTGCCGTGAAAGTAAATATGGAAAGGAAGAGTATAATGAATATTACAATTAGAAAAGTAAATATAAATGATTTGGACTCAGTAGCAAAAGTGGAGGCAGAGTGTTTCCCACAGGCAGAAGCGGCTGCGAAATCATCTTTAAAAGAGCGTATTAAAACATTCCCAGAGAGCTTTTTTGTAGCAGAAATTGATAATGAAATAATTGGATTTATAAATGGATGTGTGATAAATGGTACTGTTATCTATGATAAACTCTATAAGGATTCTACATTACATGTGCCAGAAGGAGACTATCAGACTATTTTTGGACTTGATGTAGTGCCAAATTATCGCCACAGGGGAATTGCTACACAGTTGATGAATTATATGATAAAATCATCAAAATTGTCAGGACGTAAAGGAATTATATTAACCTGTAAAGATAATCTTATTGAATATTATGAAAAATTTGGATATAAAAATAAAGGTATATCAAAATCAGTACATGGAGGAGCTAAATGGTATGATATGATTTTAGAATTTAATGAGGAGTAAATATGTAAATATAGGCAAATAAAATTGAAGCTGTAGGTAAAAAATACTCCAACAGCTCCAATTTTAATAGAATTTTCTTTATGTAGGGCACTCTTTTAAATAATTAAAAGTACATATAGAATTAATTATTTGTTATCATATTGCCGGTGTTTTGACAAGTATGAACTGTTCTAGCGAGTTTTTCTGATTTTGGCAATCTGATTTCAAGAACTCCGCTTTGCAGAGTAGCCTCTACAGCTTCTGCTCTTACACTTGTGGAAAGAGGAACTGTTCTATTTAGTACAAAATGATTGATTCCATTTGACAGCGTGCCTGAAATGGTTAATGAATCGTTACTAACATTGAGATTTAAATCGTTTAATGGTGTATTTGATACATATGCAGATATCATAATGTCACTGGATGTTTCTGAAATATCTACCGTAGGCTGAACCATAATGCTTCTTGTGATTGGATGATGATGAACCATGTTGTTAAAATTTCCACTTCTCATCTGGGCACCCTGGTATGATAAGGTATATGGTTGTGTAATCATCTGATAAGGACTAATTCCACAACTCATTATCTGAGTTCCCATGGCTTGAGGGTTATTGTAAGACTGCATAGGAAGTCCGTAGTTATAAGCAGTACATGAATTTAAGTGGTTTGATGATATTGGGGTAAATCTTAGCTGTTGTGTATTGACTCTCTGTTCATTTAAAGTATTAGTGTTCATTTGTATCATTATTTATACCTCCTGAATTTTTTTGATTTTTACAGTAATTATTATTACATATTAAAAGAGAAATTATTCAAAAATAAAAATTTATTATAATAAATTATAAAATTTATTTTTTAAAGAATTAATTTACTTTTGTAACAAAATATCTATATTATGTTTATAAAAAGTTCATTTTAAAGTAATAAAATGAAAAAAGGTGTTTTTTAAAATTTACATACATAGAAAGAAGAGAGAAAATTGGTTAAAATACTAAAAAATTTTTTAATGTTTGCAAGTATTATTGCGATGTATCAGCTAAATCCATGTAATTTAGTGCTAGCAGATAATGTTTCCCCTACCTCTGAAGTTCAAACTACATCAATTCAGAATGCATCTAATACTCAAAGCCCACAGGATGGTGACAATTCTTCGTTAGTCCAGAACGGAGCCAAATCCTCAACGTCCCAGAATGTGTCTGGCTCTTATGAAAAAAATATGAGTGAGAATTCAATATCACAAAGTTCTTCTGGTTCTACCACCGTAGAGAATAATTTTGTTACTTCAGCATCCAATGTGGATGAGGCTAATGATGTATCAGTAAATAAAACCTGGAGAATACAATTCAATCAGCCTATAGTTTTATCCTCCGCTGAGGAAAACATAAAGATTGTAGACAAAAAAACTAATAAAGAAGTTCCAATAAACATATCATTAAGCGAGAATAATTTTTATGTGGATATATCGAGCAGTACTTCCTATGATCCAGACAGCGAATATTCGTTAAGTGTAGGTACTGGATTGATGTCTGCGTATAATAGAACTTTAAAAGCTTCCTTTAATATGACTTTTAAAACCGGTTCAATAATAACCTCAATAAATGACATAAGTGTATCTATAAATCAAAGGGATAGCTATCAATTGCCGGATGTGGTTACTGCCAACATGTCTAATGGAGAAAAAAAGTCCGTAAGTGTTACTTGGGACAAGCATCTTGGAAATTTAAATATACCAGGAAATTATGTTTATCAAGGCCAGGTTGAAGGATATGATAAAAAGGTGAATTTAAATCTAATAATAAATGCTTCTGCGGAAACTGCTCCATCAAGTGTCACTTCTACATCTGCATGGATATGGCAGCTTCAAAATGAAGTGGATGCATATGGAGGTATAGATAATTTAATATCCAAATTAAAATCATTGGGAATAGCTAATGTTTGTATTAAGTATAATGAAGGGGAAAGGGCTTCTGGCGGAGGCATGAATTTTAGAGAGGATTTTTTAAAGTATGTCAATAATTTTAAAGAAGCAGGATTTAAAGTAGGTACCTGGGGATATAACCATTTTGATGACGTTGAAGGAGAAGCTAATATAATAGTAGATGCCCTTAATAATAGCGATTATTATGTTTTTGATCCTGAAGATGCGGTGTCAGGTAAGACAGAACAAGCAGAAGAAATATGCCAGATTGTAAGGAGTAAATGTCCTAATGCTATTATTGGCTATACTACTTTTCCAATAGCAAGTTATCACCAGGATATACCTTATTCAGTTTTCAATAAATATTGCGATTTTGCTGCTCCGCAGTGTTACTGGGGAGAAATGAAATGGTCGGTCACTGCATGTATGGATAAAATGATTCAGGATTACCAATACTATGGTCTAGACAAGCCTATATATCCTTTAATACAAACCTATAATGTGGACTACAATGACTATGAAACTTATGCTGGGTATAAATTCAATTCTACTGGATTATGGTCCTTTGATGAGTTAGGCAGTACATGCCAGGATTTTTTAATCAGTGAAGGGGATAAGTTGAATAGTTAAACATGTGAGACAGGAATTACTATCCTGTCTCTTTATCCGAACGCTAGAATTGCTAATACTCCCATCTTCTTCAAAGTGGGAGATAAACACTGCTACGCGCCTGGATAAGTTCTTCTAAGGTTTAGATGGAGATAAGCAGTTCTCTACAGCAAACTCCACCTAAACCTAAGAATCACTTGATATGTTCTAATTTACTATTGACAAAATGATTAAAAAAGTATATTATTAACTACAAATTTAAAAGTTAATGATTAAAGTTCAAAAGAAAATTTCTTATCAAGAGTAGTGGAGGGACTGGTCCTATGATACTCGGCAACCTGAATATTTTTATATATTCAATGGTGCTAATTCCAGCAGGTTAAACCTGAAAGATGAGAGAAACAGTTAATATAACTTTCTATAGTTTCTCTGTAGAAAGTTTTTTTATTTGATTGGCTAGACAAACTGGAGGTCAAATTTTATTTATCATAGAGTTTTTTAAGTGTAATCTCTATGATATTTAGAATTTGGCCTCTTCTTTATTATATATAGTACTTTATGAAAGTATATCTAAATTTAGAAAAGAGGAGATTTTCATGAGTGAAAAATTTAAAATAGGAACAAGAGCAGTACAAGGAGGATATTCGCCTAAGTCAGGTGATCCAAGGGTAGCTTCAATAGTTCAAAGTACATCATATAAATATGACACTTTTGATGAAGTGGCAAATGTAGCGGCAGTGAGTGCAGATGTAACAGCATTAAATAAACAGGGAGGATATCTGTACACAAGAGTAGGAAATCCAACGGTGACAGCACTTGAAAAAAAATATGTAGAATTACAAGGCGGTGTTGAAGCAATTGCCACTGCATCGGGACAATCAGCAGTGGTCTATTCCATAATAAATATTGCAAATTCAGGAGATCAAATTATTGCAAATTCAAACCTATATGGAGGCACATACAACCTTTTTAACACAATTATACCTAAATTAGGAATTAATGTATCCTTTGTAGACCCCACAGCTTCTGAAGAAGAGATTTTAGAGGCAGCAACAGAAAATACTAAACTGATATTTGGGGAAACCATAGGAAATCCAGGACTTAATGTATTGGATTTTGATAAATTTTCTTCTGTGGCAAAAAAATTAGATATACCGTTTATCGTTGATAACACTATAGCAACACCTTATCTTATAAATCCCTTTGAGTATGGAGCAAATATAGTGGTTCATTCTACTACTAAATACTCAGATGGTCATGCAGTGTCCCTTGGAGGGATAATTATTGATGGAGGAAACTTTAATTGGGCAAATGGAAAATTTCCGGATTATACTACTCCTACTGGTCCCTACAACGTGATATTTGTCAATGAATTCGGAAAACGTGCTTTCTCAGGAAAATTAAGAACCAATTTAGTTGAAGAATTTGGTGCCGCGCCAGCTCCATTTAATGCATTTTTAACAAATATGGGATTGGAAACATTACATTTAAGAATGGAAAGACATTCATATAATGCTTTAAATCTAGCTAAATACCTTTCGAATCATCCTAAAATTCAGTGGGTTAGATATCCCTATCTGGAATGGGATCCAGAATATGAAAGAGCAGAAAAATATCTAAATGGGGGAGCAAGTGGAATTTTAACTTTTGGGGTAAAGGGAGGAATTGAAGCGGCAAAGACTTTAGGAGAAAATTTAAAATTAGCTTCCATAGTTGTTAATTTAGGTGATGTAAGAACCTATGTAATCCATCCTGCAAGTACAACCCATTTGGCATTATCGGAAGAACAACAAAGAGAAGCAGGAGTAACACCTGAATTAATCAGGGTATCTGTGGGAATCGAAGATATTGAAGATATAATAGCAGATTTTCAGCAGGCTTTAGATAGAGTCTAAAATAGGTAATTTTAAAAATATAGAGGTGTAATATATGGGTATAAATAATATAGAAGTAACTCCAACTGTGAAATCAAATACTGTATATATATCTGAAACATTTTTTTATAAGAATGCCCAGGGAGTGGATATTTTTACTGAAAAGTGGTATCCGGCTAAAGGTAAGGATATATATGGTGTTATACAAGTAGCCCATGGTATGGGAGAAACTACTGATTATTATAGAGAATTTAGCCAGGAGATGGTTAAAGCTGGATTTATTGTATATATTAATGAGGGACGTGGACATGGTAGAACAGCAGGAGACATAAACGAAGCATCCTATGCAGAAAGTGCAGGATATATGGGAGATGATGGGATAAATTGGATGGTTGAAGATATAAAATTATTGACAAATATTGTGAAAAGGCAAAACCCGGCATTGCCAAATTTTCTTTTGGGTCATAGCTTGGGTTCAGTTCTAGCTCAGATATATGCCTATAAATATGGCAGTGAAGTAAATGGAATTATATATTCCGGGACTACAGGGCCAATTCACATAAAAAAAATAGCAGAGTTAATTGAAACAGCAAGTAAAGAGGCCAGAAAGATTGGAAGAAAGGCTGTGAGTATTGAGGCTTCAAATATATTTTTTGAACATTTTAATGATGAATTTCAACCGTCTAAAACAGATTATGATTGGCTGACGAGTGATTCTAAAATGCTTGAAGATACATTAAATTCTCCTTATGCCGCAGTAGAATATAAGGTCGGCTATTTTGAGGATTTATTTAATTCCTTAAAGGATATACACAAGCCTTCTACTATCGAAAAAATACCTAAGAATTTACCTATATTTTCAATATCGGGGAGTAAAGATCCCTTTGGGGATAATGGAAAAGGTATAAAAGAACTGTTTAAAATATATAGGCAATATGGTATTAAAGATGCAACTTATAAAATATATGAAAATGGACGGCATGAAATGCTTAGAGAGGTAAATAGAGATGAAGTAATAAAAGATCTGCATAATTGGCTATATAGTCATATATAATTAAAATAATATACAGTTTTAAAAAATAATATTTGCAAAGCTCACTGGTAAACCAGAGGCTGCATCCCTAAAAAGATGCAGCCTTTTTATGTAAAATCAATTTTAATAAATTTTTAAGGGGGTTTTTTAATGTCAAAAGAAAATTTAAGATTTGATACCATAAAAATAAGAGGGGGTTATAATTCTAAAGAACATAATCACTCTGTATCAGTTCCAATTTATGAAACTGCAGCATTTGATTTAGGAAGTACAGAAAGGGCAGGAAAATTGTTCTCATTTTCAGAACTGGGATTTATCTATTCAAGACTCAGTAATCCAACAGTTGAAGTATTAGAAAAAAGGGTGGCTGCTTTAGATGGAGCAGCTGGTGACATTGCACTAAGTTCCGGCATGGCTGCTATAACATATACACTTCTTAATGTAGCTGAAGATGGAGGAAGGATACTTACAACTCCTTATCTTTATGGAGGAACATTGGATGGTTTTAAAAAGTTATATCCTAAATTTGGTATCAAAATAGATAAATTTGAAGACTTCAATAATCCAGAAGCTCTTGCAAAGCAAATAAAACCAGATACTAAGGCTATATTCGTAGAAAGCATAAGTAATCCAAATGCTGCTGTAGCAGATATAGAAAAAATTGCAAAGGTGGCTCATGAATATGATATACCACTAATTGTAGATAATACATTAGCTACACCATATCTTCTTAATCCAATAAAATATGGAGCCGATATTGTAATTTATTCCGCTACAAAAGCACTTAATGGTCATGGAAATGTAATCGCTGGAATTATACTGGAAAGTGGCAAATTTAATTGGGAAAATGGCAAATTTCCACAATTTTTGGAACCGTACTATACTCTAAGAGACCCTGAAGGTAGAGCAAGGAATTTTATTGAGGTATTTCCGGATTTTCCGTTTATTACAAGAATAAGGCTTAATTATTTGAATTATTTTGGTGCAGCACTTAGTCCTTTTGATGCTTATCTGGTGTTATTGGGCCTGGAAACCTTATCTGAAAGAATAGAAAAGCAGTTGTCAAATACTAAAAAAATAATTAGCTATTTACAAGAAAGCGATAATGTTCAGTGGATAAAATATCCTTCATTAAATGATAGTCCCTATAAAGAACTCAGTAAAAAATACTTACCTAAAGGAGCTGGATCTGTATTTTCCTTTGGACTTAAAGGCACAGATGATGAAATAGATAAATTTTTAAATTCAATAAAATTATTTAGTTATCATGCCAATATAGGGGATTCCAGATCCTTGATTGTAAATTCACCTAAGACAACCCACAGTGAGCTTACTCCGGAGGAAAAAGAATTTTCACATATAGAATCCAATACAATAAGGCTTTCCATAGGACTTGAAGATGCAGAAGATCTTATTTGGGATTTGGAGCAGGCATTTGAAAAAACTTTCTCGGAACAGCTTCAGGAAGTATTAAAATAGAAAGATGAGGGGATTATCATGAAAAGATTTAAAAGTTTGGCTGCTATTTTTTAATTGCAGCTTCTATTCCAGTTTTTACTGCATGTGGACAAAATAACTCTTCTACTGAATCTACAGGAAAATACAAATATGGAAAACTTCAAATTCAGGCCCTTGGAGGAGGAGTTTGTGGTGCTCCAGCTTATATAGCCAAGGAAAAAGGATTTTTCGCCAAAGAAGGATTCGATGTGACTCTTGTAAGTGGAACATTTGAGCAACAAAAAACCGGACTTGCAAGTGGTGAGTTCACTGTTACCAATGGTGATTTTCAATTTTTTCCTTCAGTTCAACAAGGCCTTGATATTAAAGTTATAGGCGGACTGCATAAAGGTTGTATTAAATTGGTTGTACCTCCTAATTCCCCTATAAAAACTGCAAATGATTTGAAGGGAAAGAGAATAGGGGTGGATGAAATAGGAGGAACTCCAATGGCTATTACTACTCTTGTACTGGCTAATGCAGGAATTGATCACCAAAGATGTTAAATGGGTACCTTATCCACTTGATCAATTGACAAAAGCTGTAGATAAAGGCGATGTGGATGCTTTTGCTGCATGGGATCCATTTGCTACACTAGCTGAACGAGATAATAACTATAAAGTTATAACGGATATTGCACAGGATCCATTGTTTAAAGGAAAATCATGTTGTTTTTTATATGCATCTAATAAAGAAATCAAAAAGAATCCGGAAAAAATTGCAGCTCTTGTAAGAGCGTATAAAGCAGCAGATGAATGGATAGCAAAAAATCCGGAAGAAGCTGCCAAAATTGAAGTTGATAAAAAATATGTATCAACTACGGATGTAAAACTTGTTACTGAACTTATAAAAAATTATGATTTCCAATATACTACGGATGCTGCAAAAGAAGATGTTAAATATTTTGTAGGGCAGTTAAATAAAACTGGATTCTTAAAAAAAGATACAGATCCTGAAAAATTTGCTAATGATGTATACTATGATGCATCAGGCAAGTAAGGTATTGGCATACTTTCACATATCTAGTAGGAAGGAGAATTAAAGTGAGCATTTTAAGTGAATTGGTGAATTCAAAGGCTGTATCCAAATCAAAAATTTTACCAGAGGGCACTGATAAAATAGATGTAGTAAAAGCACCTGATACAGTAAACTGGAAACCCAAATCAAAAGTTTGGACAGTTTTACAAATTATTGCTTTTGTTGTGGCTTTAATTGAAAACTTTGCACTGCCTACAGTGCAGGCAGTTAATGTACTACCCTATAGAATTATGCTGATACTCTTTATAGTTTACCTGGGAGTATTATATATCCTATCTTTTTCAAATGAAAGACTAAGAGCAAAGTTTAATCATAAAGCCCAATTTTATTTTGCTATAGGAATTGGATTTACAGCATGGGATATATTGTCTACTAAAACTAATATACTGCCTCTGCCATTTTTCCCTGGAACAGCTCAGATAATTCAGGTAATTGTTGAAGATTGGAGCACACTTTTGATGAGTACTGCTTATTCTATGAGACTTTTAGTTATAGGTTTTATAGTAGGAACATTTTTAGGGTTGGTAACAGGAATTCTAATGGGATGGTACAGACAGTGGTATTATTGGTTTTTCCCTGTACTTAAAGTAATAGGAGTAGTTCCTGCAGTAGCATGGATACCTGTAGTAATGATAATATTTCCATCAATTTTGGTTTCAGAAGCAGCTCTAATTGTACTTTGTGTATGGTTTCCAGTAGCTTTTATGGCTTCTGGAGGTATAGAAAATATACCTAAATCCTATTTTGAAGCAGCTAAGACCCTTGGAGCAGATGAAAGATTTTTAATATTTAAGATAGCTATACCCGGTGCCATGCCATCTATATTTACAGGTATTTATACAGCTACAGGACTTTCATTTACTACACTGGTGGTTTCTGAAATGTTAGGGGCAAAGGCAGGGCTGGGGTGGTATATAAACTGGGCTAAAGGCTGGTCCAACTATGCAAAAGTTTATGCGGCCATAGTCATAATGGCAGTAGTTTTTTCTATCGTATTGGCAATTATATTTAAAATTAGAGATAGGGTACTTATATGGCAAAGGGGGCTGTTAAAATGACAAGATCTATAGCTTTCAATAATGCTGCTATTGAAATAAAAAATGTAGATAGAACTTATATAGATGCAAATGGCAATTTAGTTGAAGCTTTGCGTAATGTAAATCTAAGTATCAGAGCGGGAGAGTTTATTTCATTTGTAGGATCATCCGGGTGTGGCAAGACAACGCTTATGAGACTTATAGCAGGTCTTGATAAGCCTCAGTCTGGAGAATTGTTTTTAGATGATAAAAAGATAGAAAGCACTAATTTTGAAAGAGGATATGTATTTCAACAGGCAAATTTATTTCCCTGGGAAACCATTGAAGATAATATTGCAGCAGGACTTAAAGCCAGAAAGATTTATAGAGAACATAAAAGTGAAGTTGGAGAATATATAAAACTTACAGGACTTCAGGGATTTGAGAAATCATATCCTCACCAGGTTTCAGGAGGGATGGCTCAAAGGGCTTCTCTTGCCCGTGCACTTATAAATAACCCTAAAGTACTTCTTCTTGACGAACCCTTAGGTGCATTGGATGCTTTTACGAGAATGGATTTACAGGATAAATTAATAGAACTCTGGCAGAAAAGAGGAACAACTATGGTACTTGTTACCCATGATGTAGATGAGGCAATTTATCTCAGTGATAGAATAGTAATTATGACTCCACGTCCAGGAAAAATAGAGGATGTGGTAGAAGTGAAAATTAACAGACCTAGAAATAGAAATGAATCCGAATTTATTGAAATCAGAAAACAAATACTTGAAAAGTTACATTTAGCCAATAAACATTAAAATGAATTATATAATTAAGATGTAAGGTGAGCATTTTTTCAATTAATAATGCTCACCTTACATTTATTTGTTAAGATTTACCTTTAAATGAAGTTCCGCAGTTTTTGCAGGTTATAGTTATTCTCCCCTTTTTTTTAGGCACTCTCAATTTTTGAGCACAATTTGGACATTTGAATACTTTATAGGGATTATGTGGATTATTTGAATTTATAAAATTTTTTACTTTATAAATTAAAGGCGAAATAAAATTCTCGTAAGCCTGTAACTCCCTGAACCTTTTATATTTATTCTTTGAAATACATCTCCAGCTGCTGTATATTATAAATACAAGGCCTAATGTGTAGGCAGGTTTTATAAGGAGAATTATAATTCCTCCAATATAAAGATGTTTAGAAAGTTTATCCATACCATAGCTGTCTCTGAAATAATAGGAAATTTTATTTAAAAATTTGTTCAAAGTTACCACCTCCGGGAATAAAATTTTAGAATCATATATGAGTTTACATAATAAAACAATATATTTTTAGATAATTATACAATATAATCTTCATTTTTGCATTATTTAAAATTATTATATTTGAATTTATCTTCTAGAAATAATATTATTAATGGATAGAATAATGTTAGGGGTGTATAAATTGGAATTTATGAAAAAATATATAAATAATTACTGGAAAGGATTCTGCCTTGCTATATTTTTTCTTTCTATTGAGGCATTATGTGATTTGATGCAGCCCACTATAATGTCTAAAATAGTTGATATAGGCGTAGCAAACAAACAGATGGACTATGTAATTCAAAAAGGTTTGATAATGCTTATGGTCACAGCTGTAGGAGCATTGGGAGCTTCGGGACGCAATATACTATCTGGGAGGGTGTCTCAAGAGTTCAGTGCGGAGTTAAGGGCAGATTTATTTGAAAAGATTCAAAGTTTTTCTTTTGACAGCATTGATAAATTTGAAAACAGTTCTCTTATAACACGTCTTACAAATGATGTAACTCAAGTGCAAAATTTTGTAAATGGGCTTATGAGAATATTTGTAAAATCACCTCTTGTGTGTATTGGAAGTATTATTATGGCATCAAGGCTTGATTTACACCTGGCAGTAATACTTTTCATTGTAATACCAATTGTAGCTGTGTTTATATTTTTCAATATGAATATAGGGTACCCGTATTTTATGAAGGTCCAGATAGCTTTAGATAGGGTAAATTCTGTGATGAGAGAGTATTTATCCGGTGTAAGGGTAGTAAAAGCCTTCAGCAGGTTTGATTATGAAAATAAAAGATTTAAAGAGGCAAATGAGGAGTTAGGAAGATTATCTGCCCTTGCAATGCGTGTAATGGCCGTATTTTCTCCTACTAGAAGCCTAGTTATAAATATAGGAATAGCATGTGTTTTGTGGATTGGAGGGAAATATGTCAATAGTGGAAGTATGCAGGTAGGACAAATAATTGCATTTACAAATTATATGACCCAAATATTATTTTCAATTATGATGATATCTGCAGTTTTTAATATGTTTGTAAGATCCAAAGCTTCTGCAATACGTATTTTTGAAATAATTGAGGAAAAAAGCAGTATTAATTTTAATGAGGGTGTTTCAAATTTAAGAGAAAGTGGAAGGGTAGATTTTGAAGATGTGAGTTTTTCTTATGCAAATGGCCATGAAGTTATCCATAACATTAGTTTTACCTGCATGCCGGGGGAAACTCTAGGCATTATTGGAGCTACAGGTTCAGGTAAAAGCAGTCTTGTAAATCTTATTCCAGGATTTTATGATGCTGCATCTGGAAGGGTAAAGGTTGATGGAGTAGATGTAAAGGATATAAATAAAAGAATTTTAAGAGAAAAAGTAGCCCTTGTACCCCAGAAGACAATGCTGTTTACAGGAAGTGTTCTGGAAAATATAAGATGGGGTAAAGAGAATGCCTCGCTGGAAGAGGTTAAGGAGGCAGCTGAAACTGCAGAAGCGGATGAGTTTATCTCTAGATTTCCGGAACAATACAATACAAAACTTGGACAGGGAGGAGTGAATTTTTCAGGAGGTCAAAAACAGAGAGTTTCCATAGCTCGAGCCTTGATTAAAAAACCTGAAATACTCATACTTGATGATTGTACAAGTGCTGTAGATGCAGCAACTGAAGTTAAGATAAGAGAAAAACTTAAAAAATATTCAAATAATTTAACCTGTATAATAATTGCCCAGAAAATATCATCTGTAATATCTGCAGATAAGATAATTGTGCTGGATGAAGGAAAGTTGGTGGGTATGGGAAACCATGACCAGCTTATGAAAAATTGTGAAGTTTATAAAGATATTTTCTTGTCTCAGGTTGGAAAGGAGGTAATTTAGATATATGGAGGGGAAATATAATAAAGAAGATATAAAAATGCCTCTGGGACCGAGAAGAGGAAGAAGAGGAAGAGGAAGTATTGGTCCTGTGGAAAAACCAAAAAATTTTAAGAAAACATTATTTAGACTTTGGAAGTATTTTGGAAGTGAAAGAAAACTTTTAATTATAATATTTATATCTGTAATAATAGATTCTATCATAGGACTTCTTGGACCCTATCTTATAGGAAAGTCTATTGATGCTATGTCAGAATTAAAGGGAAAAGTGAATTTTGATATACTATCTGTAATGGTCATATTGCTTTTATTTACATATGTATTAGATGCCATTTTGACTTTTTTTCAGGGGTGGCTTATGGCTGGCACTGCTCAGAAAATAGTGATGAATCTTAGAAGAAGTCTATTTGACAAACTTCAAAAATTACCAATTTCTTTTTTTGATAGGAATACTCATGGAGAGATAATGAGCAGATTGACTAATGATATAGAAAATGTAAGTTCTACCATATCGCAATCCACTACTCAACTTATGTCAGCAGTGGTGACAGTGCTGGGATCTTTTATTATGATGCTTGTTTTAAGTCCTATTTTGACTTTTGTGACTCTTATTACAGTGCCTATGGTATTTTTTCTTACTAAGGGTATCGCAAAAAATACCAGTGTATTATTTAAAGAGCAACAAGTACAACTTGGAAAACTCAATGGACATATAGAGGAGAATATATCCGGCATCCATGTGGTAAAAGCTTTTAATCATGAGCAGAAGGCCATAGAAGAATTTAAAAAAATAAATTACAGTCTAAGTCAGGTAGGATTGAAAGCTCAAATTTGGTCGGGATTCTTAATGCCTATTATGAATGTAATAAATAATATAGGTTTTGCCGCTGTAGCTGGTGTAGGGGGGATTCTGGCTGTAAAAAATATTATAACCATAGGAATTATAGCCAGTTTTTTAAGTTATTCCAGACAATTTGCAAGACCATTAAATGATATAGCCAGCATATTTAATACACTTCAGTCTGCTGTTGCCGGTGCCGAGAGAGTATTTGATATATTGGATGAAAAAGAGGAGATAAAAGACACTGCTGAAGCTGTAACTCTTGAAAATACAAGCGGACAGGTTACTTTTGAAAATGTAAATTTTAGTTATAGAAAAGATTTTCTAATATTAAAGGATATAAATTTTAATATTAATCAGGGCACAAGTGTTGCCCTTGTTGGACCTACAGGAGCAGGAAAGACAACTATTGTAAATTTGCTTGTCAGGTTTTATGATGTATCCAGTGGAAAAATTTTAATTGATGGAATAGACATAAGGAATTATACAAGAGATAGTCTTAGAAAGTGTTTTGGCATAGTTCTTCAAGATACATATCTTTTTACAGGTACAATACTTGAAAATATTAAATATGGTAGATTGGATGCAGATTTTTCTCAGGTTAAAGAGGCAGCACAGGCAGCAGGTGCAGATCAGTTTATTGAAAAATTTCCTCATAAGTATGATACTATGTTACAGGAAGGGGGAAGCAATTTAAGTCAGGGAGAGAGGCAGCTAATAGCTATAGCAAGAGCTATACTTTCAGATCCTTACATACTTGTTTTAGATGAGGCTACAAGTAATGTGGATACAAGAACGGAACTTAAAATACAAAAAGCTATGCGTAAACTTATACGGAAAAGAACCAGTTTTATAATTGCCCATAGGCTGAGTACTATTAGAGACTCAGATATTATAATGGTAATAGATGGAGGAACAATAGTGGAAGTGGGAAATCATAGTGATTTAATAGGGAAAAAGGGCATATATTACAATATGTACTGTAACCAGTTAATTAATGGTTAAATAAGGCACATTAAAATCAACAACAATTCAAAAAGAGGTAAAACACATTAAAGTTTTAAAACATAGAATGTGTTAATAAAAATGTTCAAAAATGTTAATTGATTTGTAATATAACTATAATATAGTTATTCTAAACTATTTATTTCAAATAGCAAACTCCACCTAGACTTGATTAAAAAAGTTTTGTTTAAATATTATATGGAGGTGATAAAGTGTTTAAAAAAATATACAAGTTTATGATAATAGGTATGTTAGTTATATTGTTATTTTGTGGTAAAAAGTGTTACGCTGCAGAAGAATATAAAATTTGGAACAATAATAGCATTTCTACTGTGAGCGATAAAAAGAGCTGGACTATTACTTTTAATAAAGATATTGATTTAGATTCTGCAAGAAATTTTATAAAAGTATATGAACAGGGGAGTAGTACGCCTTTAGAAGTTAATATTGTAAATACCTCTTCAGATACAATACAGGTTTCTCCTATAAGTTCATATGCAGAGGGAAAACAATATGTTCTGGTAATAGATAGTGGATTAAAATCTGTTGAAGGTAAAGAATTAAATGAAGGGGTAAAATATAATTTTACAGTACAGAAAAGTAATTCAAATAACTCAATTGATATAGAAAATTATTCACAATACTATAATGCATTAAAAGATGCATTGCATAATTATGAAGATACTTTAATTTTAAATATAAGTAATTATGACAAAGATAAATATAACCTAGATGTTATAAATAAGATATTAATTGACTATTCTGATTTAAGGACAAGATATTCAGGGGCAGCAAGCAATGTTGAATATACAAGTCCTACAAAGGTTACTATAAATTTTAAATATACAGATACAAAGGAAAATTTAATAGAAAAAGAGAAAATCGTGCAGCAAAAGGTTAGTGAAATTATAGATACTTTAATTACTTCTGATATGGAAGACTATCAAAAGGAACTGGTACTTCACGACTATGTAGTTAATAACAGTAAATATGATGAAAGAGCATATAAAGGTAATATGCCGGAAGACTCTTATACGGCTTATGGCGTTTTGATAAATGGAGTTGGAGTATGTCAGGGTTATGCAGATGCTTTAGATAGACTTCTTATGGCGGCAGGGGTAGAGTGCAGGATGGTGATAGGGGATGCAAATAATGGTACTGAATGGATTGGACATGCATGGAATATAGTGAAAATACAGGGGGAGTATTATCAATTGGATTCTACCTGGGATGATCCCGTTATAAGTGATGGCTCAAATAGGCTTTCTCACTCCTATTTTAACATAACCGATGATCAGATTGCCAAAAATCATAGGTGGAATACAGATGATTATCCTGAATGTACCAGCACAGAATACAGTTTTGATAATCTTAATGTAGTGGAGAAGGATGTTTACGGCAATGATATAAAAGTTGTTGATAACTATAATGATTTTTATAGTGCAGTAGAAGAGGTATTATCACAAGGGGAAAATTCTGTAAGTGTAAAAATATTGAATTATAATTCAAGTGAGTATGATATAACCCAGATTTTAAATGAAATATGCAAAAAGTACAATATTTCAGAGGGAGTTACTATAACTACTTACTCAGATGAAATTTCAGGAGCAAAATATGTTGTCATAGTAAAATCTTAAGTTATTGTTAGTTATCAATGTAAATTTTTGTAGTATTTATAATTTAAGTCAATAAAATTGTATTAAAGATTACAATTTTTTTAAAAGTTTCTATTGACAAGTGAAAAAAAGAAGTATATATTAAAATCATAGTTAAAACTTAATAATATGCTTTCGGGGCAGGGTGAAATTCCCGATCGGCGGTATAGTCCGCGAGCTGATTATCAGCAGGAACTGGTTGGATTCCAGTACCGACAGTAAAGTCTGGATGGAGAAAGTGGAAGTTTTTTGTAGTATGTATTTTATGTGCTAGGTTGTTTTTATTGTGTTTATTATCCCCCTGAAAGTATTTTCAGGGGGATTTTTGCATGAGAAAAATCTGAAGATAATTGCTTATAGCTGTAACTTATCCAGGGGCAGGCAGTGTATTTCCATATTTGAGAAGCTGAGATACTGGTATTGGTAGCTTGTACATAAGAACTGCATAGGTTTTGCCCTTTTACTTGTAAAATTTATATAAAAAGTAATAATATTCTTTTGGAGTGGAGGATTCAATTTTATGAATTATGACAATAAAGATGAACATTATATGGAAATTGCTTTAGAGCTGGCATCAAAGGGAGAAGGTTTTGTGAATCCAAATCCACAGGTGGGAGCCCTTGTAGTAAAAGAAGGTAACATAGTAGGAAGAGGTTATCACAAATTTTATGGAGGACCTCATGCAGAGGTATATGCATTAAAAGAAGCAGGTGATAAAGCTGCAGGCGGGCAGATATACGTGACTTTGGAGCCTTGTTCTCATTACGGCAAAACTCCACCCTGTGTAGAAGCTATAGTAAGAGCAGGAATAAAAAAAGTAGTGGTTGCATTAAAGGATCCTAATCCACTAGTTTCAGGTAGAGGCATAGAGTTTTTAAGGAATAAGGGAATAGAAGTGGTTACAGGCGTTTTAGAAAAAGAAGCCTTAAATATAAATGAAATATTTATAAAATATATCAGTGATAAGCTTCCTTTTGTAATATTGAAATCTGCAGTAACTTTAGATGGTAAAATAGCAACTGTTACAGGACAGTCAAAGTGGATAACCTGTGAAGAATCCAGAAATTTTGTACATCACATAAGAAATAGGGTTATGGCAATTGCAGTGGGGATAGGTACCATACTTTCGGATAATCCACTTTTAACCACAAGACTTGAGAAAAAATGTAAAAGTCCTATAGCTGTGGTTTTAGATTCTAAGTTAAGAATACCTCTGGATTGTAAGATTTTTGATACACTTAAATATAGGAAAATCATAATAGCTTGTACAGAGGGATATGATGAAGATAAAAAGTATGAAATTGAGAAAATGGGAGTGGATGTAATTATCTGTCCTAAAGATGAATCTGGTCATGTGAATCTAAAGATTCTAATAGAAAAGTTAGGAAATATTGGTATAGATAGTTTGTTTATAGAGGGAGGGGGCTCACTTAATTTTTCTGCTTTAAGTTCAGGAATTGTAGATAAAGTTATTTATTTTATAGCCCCTAAAATAATAGGTGGATTAGAGGCCAAAACTTCTGTAGAAGGAAAAGGTATTGAAGATTTAAATAAAGCCGTTAAATTAAAAAATATTAGCTATTTAAAATCAGGAGAAGATATGATGATTCAAGGATATGTAGAAAAGTAATTAAAAAAGGGGAGGGGAATATTGTTTACAGGTTTAGTAGAGGAAATTGGACAAATATTGGAAATAAAAAATGGAGAAAATTCTTCTAGAATAACTATCTCTTCCAGGAAAGTTTTAGAAGAGGTTAAATTAGGAGACAGTATAGCTGTAAATGGAGCCTGCCTTACGGTAACAAGTTTTACAGGAAATTCTTTTACAGTAGATGTAATGGCTGAAACACTAAGAAAGAGCAATTTAAAACTTTTAAGAAGAAACAGTAATGTGAATTTAGAAAGGGCAGTGAAGGTAGGAGAAAGACTGGGAGGACATATAGTAACAGGTCATATAGATGGAATCGGCAGGGTAAAGGATATAAAAAAAGAGGATATAGCCACCTGGCTTGTTATAAAACCTCCTTTGGAATTATTGAAATATATGGTTTCAAAAGGTTCTGTGGCTTTAGATGGAGTGAGCCTTACCATAGCAGAAGTGCATGAAGACTGTATTAGTGTATCCCTAATCCCACATACTAAAGCACAAACTATTCTGCAGTATAAAAGTGCAGGAGATGAAATAAATGTAGAATGTGATTTGATAGGAAAATACATTGAAAATCTTATTTTAAGAAAAGAAACAGAACCCGTAAAAAATTCAAGCATAACAGAACAACTGTTAAAGGAAAATGGGTTTTGGTAAGCAAAAATTTAGATTTGTGTTGTAACTAAAGTAACATGATTGATTAATAGTATTTTTAAAAGAGGAGTTGAAAATTATGAGCAATAAATTTAATAGTATTGAAGAAGCTTTAGAAGATCTTAAACAGGGTAAAATGATTCTGGTGACTGATGATGAAGATAGGGAAAATGAAGGAGATTTAATCTGTGCAGCAGAATTTGCAACCCAGGAAAATGTTAATTTTATGGCAGCACATGCAAAAGGACTTATCTGTATGCCTATGAGTAGTAAAATGATTTCTAAATTAAACCTTCCACAGATGGTTTCAAATAATACAGATAACCATGAAACAGCTTTTACGGTATCAATCGACCATGTAAGTACAACTACTGGCATTTCAGCTGCAGAACGTTCCATAACTGCATTGAAATCTGTAGAAGAAGGTGCAAAGCCAGAGGATTTTAGAAGACCTGGACATATGTTTCCACTACGTGCAAAGGAATATGGAGTTCTAGAGCGCAATGGACATACAGAAGCTACTGTTGATCTTATGAAACTAGCAAATCTGAAAGAATGTGGACTTTGTTGTGAGATCATGAGAGATGACGGTACCATGATGAGGACTTCCGAACTAATAGAATTTGCGGAAAAATACCAATTAAAGTTTATTACAATTAAGGCTCTGCAGGAGTATAGAAAACAAAGGGAAAAGTTTATAGAACAGGTAGTGCATACAAAGCTGCCAACAAAATATGGAGAATTTGTAGCCTATGGATATATAAACAAAATAAATGGAGAACATCACATGGCACTTGTAAAAGGGGATATTTCAAAAGGGAATTCAGTTTTGTGCAGAGTACATTCTGAATGTCTTACAGGAGATACTTTCGGCTCTGTTAGATGTGATTGTGGGCAGCAGTATGCAAGAGCCATGACCCAAATTGAAGAAGAAGGACAGGGCATTCTTTTATACATGAATCAGGAGGGACGGGGCATAGGTATAATTAATAAATTAAAGGCTTATGCACTGCAAGATAAAGGTCTAGATACTGTTGAAGCAAATATTGCACTGGGTTTTGAGGAGGATTTAAGAGATTATTATGCTGCTGCACAAATTTTAAAAGACTTAGGTGTGGAAAATATACGACTTATGACAAATAATCCAGATAAAATAGAACAGTTATCCAATTATGGTATAAATATCACAGAAAGAGTACCAATCCAAATGAAGGCATCTGCCTATGATACTTTTTACCTTAAAACAAAACAGGAAAAAATGGGGCATATTTTAAATTATTAATATATCAAAGGAGACTGAAAATATGAAAGTTTATGAAGGAAAGTTAAATGCAGAAGGGCTAAAATTTGGAATAGTTGTGGGAAGATTTAATGAATTTATAGTATCTAAATTATTGTCTGGAGCCTTAGACTGTTTAAAAAGACATGGAGCAGAAGAGGATAATATAGATATAACCTGGGTACCGGGAGCATTTGAAATACCTATGATTTCAAAGAAAATGGCTTTTTCTCGAAAATATGATGCAGTGATATGTTTAGGAGCTGTAATCAGAGGATCTACCCCTCATTTTGATTATGTATCCAGTGAAGTTTCAAAGGGTGTAGCTCATGTTTCACTGGAAAGTGATATTCCGGTTATATTTAGCGTACTCACTACGGACAATATAGAACAGGCTATAGAAAGGGCAGGAACTAAAAGTGGAAACAAAGGATATGATGGGGCTATGGCTGCTATAGAAATGGCTAATTTAATCAGGGAGTTAGAATAGAGAATATATTTTAAACAGGTCATTAGAAGTATGTATACTTTTAATGACCTGTTTTTGTTATATGAAATATTTTATGTAACTATTGACAATTGTAATAAACAGATATATCATTATATATATGATAATGATTTTCATTATCGACTATTTCAGGAGCTTGAGGAGATGATAAAAATGAGTAAAGTAAATATTATTTATTGGACAGGAACAGGTAATACAGAGGCTATGGCTAAATTAATAGAAGAAGGTGCTAAGGAAAAAGGTGCAGAAGTTAAACTTTTACATGTTTCAGAAGCCAGTGTTGATGATGTAAAAGGTGCAGATATGGTGTTATTAGGTTCTCCTGCCATGGGTGCAGAGGTTATTGAGGAAAGTGAAATGGAGCCTTTTGTGGATTCTATTGCTTCTTCCGTATCCGGCAAAAAATTAGGTTTATTTGGCTCTTATGGATGGGGCGATGGAGAATGGATGAGAAGCTGGGTAGAGAGAATGGAAGGCTATGGAGCTAATCTATTAAATGAAGGATTAATTGTACAAGAAGCCCCAGAAGGAAGTTCAGAAGAAGAATGCAGAAATTTTGGACGGGAAGCAGCTGCCTATTAATATTGTAGGGTATATTTTCATGTTAACATAGGTAAATAGCGAAATTTTTATAAGATTAAATTTAAAAATTGGATATATGATAATACCTGTAGGATTCTGAGTTTAAATATATTTTTTATCAAATATTTTTGTCTTGGAATCCTAGTGTTATATTAAAGGGAGTTGGTAGAATGTGAGAAGTTTAAATCAGGAATTTATTAAGTTTATGTACAATGCAGATGAAAAAGAATATATGATGAGTCTTATAACCTATGCCTTGTCCCCTACTATTGCGGGATACAAACCATCTTCTATAATTACTATATCCAATAAGAATAAAAATATGTATGATCTGTGGTGCAAATATGGAAGTGAATATTTAGAAAATATAAATTTAAAAGTATTTGAAATTAATAGAAAGGAAAATGCCGTAGTACTTTTATTTTATAATGGAAAAATGCTCTCTGAAGTATTGTGTGATAGGGATAATGCTGAATTTTTAAGTAAATTTGGATATTTAAATTCTATGCCTTTAATTGACAAGCTAAACCTTCTTAAAAATAGATATGAATATAATTTTTGTCCACATGAGATGGGGATATTTTTAGGTATACCAGTTAAAGATGTAGAAGATTTTATAAATTGCAGTGAAAAGGAATGTGTATGCTGCGGCTACTGGAAGGTTTATAATGACAGAGAAAAAGCCCTTGAGGTCTTTGAAAATTATAATAGATCAAAGCATAATTTTTTGAAATTGATTCAAAACGACATAGGCATTACAAAGGTAGTAAAGATATTATCTTCTTAAAGTACTCTATGTTTTTACAATTTGGTACTTTCTATATTGATAAATGTAGTATATTATTATATTTATTAGTATATTAAAAAGGAGATTTTAAATATGAAATGTAAAATATTTACAAACAAATTGTTGATATTATTTATGGTCTTATCGGTGGTATTAGTAGGGGGTGTAAATAAAGTACAGGCAGATGCATATAAAGTGGTTACCTTGGGAGGAAATCTTACAGAACAGCAAAAAAATGATATGCTGGAATATTTCAAGGTTAACAAACAGGAAGTTAACGTGATAGAAGTAAATATAGATGAGGAAAAAAAGTATCTAGGAGATGTGGCAAGCAGTGAACAGATAGGAACTAAATCCATATCTTGTGCCTATGTAGAACCAACTTCTAGTGGAGGTCTTCAGGTATCCACCAATAATATATATTGGGTCAGCAGCAGTATGATAAAAAATGCCCTTATAACCGCAGGGATAAAAAATGCCAATGTTAAAGCATCAGCCCCTTTCAATGTATCTGGAACTGCAGCTCTTACAGGTATTTTAAAAGGCTTTGAAAACAGTACTGCGGGAAATAAAATTGATGAAGAGACCAAAAAGGTTGCAAATGATGAACTGGTAACCACAGGAAATTTGGGAGATAAAATAGGGAAAGATGAGGCTGCGGGTTTAATAAATGAAATAAAAACTGAGGTAGTTAAAGAAAATCCTAAAACAGAAGGAGAAATAAAAAACATAGTTCAAAATGTGGTTAACAATTATAATTTTAATTTATCCTCTGAGGATGTAGATAAAATAGTATCTCTAATGAGCAAAATAAATGGCTTGAACTTAAATTTTTCTGATTTGAAAGATCAATTAAACAGTGTGGCAAGTCAATTGAAGGGAAGTATATCTTCTGAGGAAGCTAAAGGATTTTTTGCTAAAATTATAGAGGCCATTAAAAATTTTTTCAGCGGTTTATTTTAAGGTTTCAAGGTGATATTTATGGATTATGAAAATTTTAAAATAGAAACTTTTATACCTGAAGATTATGTGGACAAATTGAGGGAAAGTTTAAATAATATAGGGGCGCTTAATGTAGGTGGAAATTATGATAATTGTATGTCGGTTTCTAAGGTTACAGGATACTGGAGGCCTCTTCAGGGAGCAGATCCTTTTCAAGGCACCGTAAATGAAGTAAGTAAAGAAGAGGAGTGTAAGGTAGAATTTCGCTGTAGAAATAAAATAGTATATAAAGCTGTTAGTACCATAAAAAAAGTTCATCCCTATGAAGAACCTGTAATAAATATAATACCTCTTGTTGAAATATCTGATAAATAGAAGCTTGAAAATTTTAAAATGAAATGGTTAAAAATGCAAGGAAATTTTTTGTTATAAACCCCTCATACAGGAATATATGGAGGGGTTTATAACATTATATTGTGATTATACACAAGTATACGGTATAATAAGGTAATGTAGTAAATCAATTTGTAATTAATGTGTATTTGTATTGGGGAAGGGGTAGTTGCTTATGAAAGAAAAAAGATCTAAAGGGCATGAACTAAAAAACGACAAATTAAGCCGGAGTTTTTTTAGTTCTTATTTATGGTTTTTAGGTATAATTGTAATCTCTATAATTATAATAGGCTCTGTATGTTTTTATAATACTAAAAATGAACTTACAAAATTAGGAGAAACTGCTATAAAAAATAGAATTCAAATGGGTATTGTAATGATGGAGGCGCTTGAAGAACAGGTTCAAAAAGGAAAGCTTACACGGAATGAAGCTCAAGAGGTATTTAAAAGTAAAATGTTAAATCCCAAGCAGTCTGATGGAAAAACAAGGGGACTTAATTCAAATTTAGAATTAAATATAGAAGCCTATATGTATGCTGTTAATAGTAAGGGAGTTGAGATGATGCACCCTTACAAGGAGGGAGAGGATATATCAAGTATTAAAGATTCAGATGGAAACAGTTTGGTACAGCTTATAATGGATGAAGCTAAGAATCCTAAAAGTGGAGGAATAGTACACTTTAACTGGAAAAATCCGGGAGAAACCCGAGAAAGACCTAAAATAAATGCTGTAGCTTATTTTGAACCTTGGGACTGGTACATAAATGTAGGATGTTATGATGAAGATTTTTATAAACCTCTATATAAAATTTTAATAATCATAGTTACAATATCTGCAATTATAATATTAATTTCTGTGCTATTTATAGGCGTCCTTATGAAAAACAAGGTAAGACCTTTAGGTGAAATAATAAATTCTATGAAAATGGCATCTAAAGGTAATATGTCTGTAAAAGTAAATATAAAGAATAAAGATGAAATAGGAATTATAGCACAAATATTTAATGAAATGATAGATGAGATAAAAAATGTTCTTATAAAGATAAAAAATACCTCATCTGTAATAGATGAAAAAGTAGTCAACATAGGTTCCTTTACTGAGGTTACTTCTGAAAATTCAAGTAGTATAAAAGACGCAATGGAACAAGTATCTTCAGCTGTAAGTGATTCCGCAAAAGACATGCAAAATAGTATTGAAAGCATGAGCATTTTGTCAGAAAATATAAATATGGTGAAAGAAAACAGTATTACTATGAAAGAAGATGTATTTAAGGCCAGTCAGTTAAATTCAAATATTATAAACATACTTAATGAACTTGAAAATAAAAATAAAGAGAATATAGAAGCTTCCAAAGAAACCAACAGTAATATAAAAAAATTATTGAACAAATCCAATGACATAGTAAGCATAGTAGAAACTATAGAAGGAATTTCAAATGAAATAAATCTGCTTTCTTTAAATGCATCCATAGAATCTGCCAGAGCCGGAGAAGCCGGGCGGGGGTTTGCAGTGGTGGCAGAACAGATTAAAGAACTGTCAGATGAAACTTTTGAATCTGTGAAACAAATTAACGTACTCATAAAGGAACTTATAGATACGGTTAATGTTTCTGCAGGAAGCGTGGAAACTTCAAGTAAAGTGATAGAATCTCAGGTTGATACTATAAATGAAACAAAACAGACATTAGGCAAGGTAATTGACTTTATGGAAAATATGCCAAAGGTAATTGAAAAAAATGTGGCCCAGATAGAGGAAGTTTATGAAAATAAGGATGTAGTTAGTTCTTCTATGGACTCCATACTTTCAGTTACACAGGAAATAGCAGCATCTTCAGAGGAAATAACAGCTTCTACCCTTGAGGTAAGAGAGAGAATGGAAGATGTAAAAAAGCTTACAGTGGATTTGGAACAGGTTTCCGGAGAATTGAAAGAAAAAGTAAATAAGTTTTTGTTATAGAAAAGTTATTTATCTATTGACAGCAAATTTAATTTATAATATACTGACAGATATATAGATGATTATAAAAACTAAGATGGAGAACAGTAGGTGTGTTTATATCTTAAAGAGATTGGGGAAAGGTGGGAACCCATAGATAGTACACATTGAACTCGCTCTGGAGTTGCAGGCTGAAATTTTAGTAGGCTGTGCCGGCAGTATTGTCGTTATTTAATTAAGAAAAAATTTGGGTGGTACCGCGACAGACTTCTCGCCCCATGAGAGGTCTGTTTTTATATTTAAAAAGAAAAGATCTATAAGTTGTGCATCGTGAACTGTGCATTGTGCATTGTAAACCGTGCATTGTAAAAACTATGATAGGGAATAGTAAACATGTCAATGGATTTAAAAGAGAGTGGGAATAGGTGAAAACCCATAAATCATGCAGGTTGAACTCGCCCTGGAGTTATAAGCTGAAATTTTAGTAGGCTCTATCGGTTTACGCCGTTATTTGATTGAGAAAAAATTTGGGTGGCACCGCGACAGACTTCTCGCCCCATGGAGAAGTCTGTTTTTTATATTTTGAATTATAAAAAGGAGGAATTTTTATGACAAAGAAAATATATATATTTGATACTACGTTGAGGGATGGAGAGCAGACACCTAAGGTGAGCCTTAATATAAATGATAAAATTACTATTGCAAAACAACTTCAAAAATTGTCTGTAGACGTTATAGAAGCTGGATTTCCTAAAGCTTCCCATGGAGATTTTGAGGCAGTTAAAGCTATTGCCGAAAGTATACAGGGACCCGTCATAGTGGGACTTGCGAGAGCTTCAAAGGAAGATATAGACTGTGCCTGGGAAGCTCTTAAAGGTTCCTTAAAACCAAGAATTCATATTTTTCTTGCCACATCAGATATTCACATGGAGCATAAGTTGAAAATGAAACCAGAAGAAGTTTTAAAAAGGGCAGCAGATATGGTAAGATATGCTAAGGGGTTGTGTCCCAGCATAGAATTTTCACCAGAAGATGCTACAAGAACAAGACCAGAGTTTTTATATAAAGTTTTAGAGGCTGTTATAGAAGCAGGTGCAGATGTGGTAAATATACCAGATACGGTAGGGTATACTACTCCCGTGGAGTATGGTGCATTTATTAGAGGAATTAAAGAAAATGTAAAAAATATTGAAGATGCAATTATAAGTGTACACTGTCATAATGATTTGGGCCTGGCTGTGGCAAATTCTCTGGCAGCTATTGAAAGTGGTGCAGAGCAAGTTGAATGTGCCATAAATGGACTGGGAGAGAGGGCAGGAAATGCAGCCCTTGAAGAAATTGTAATGGCAATCAGTACAAGAGCAGATAGTTTCAATTGTCATACGGATATTGTAACAGAGGAGATAACTAAAACCAGCAGTATAGTAAGCCATGTGACAGGTATGCAGGTTCAAGGAAACAAGGCAATAGTGGGAGCCAATGCTTTTGCTCATGAATCCGGTATACACCAACATGGGGTGTTAAACTGCAGAGAAACCTATGAAATTATGACACCAGAATCCGTAGGACTTAAGAAAAATTTTATAGTTTTAGGCAAACATTCTGGAAGACATGCTTTTGTAGAGCATTTACATGAAATGGGATATAAAGATTTAAGTGTAGAAAAAACAGATGAAATTTTTAAAAAATTCAAAGAACTGGCAGATAAGAAAAAGCATATATCAGATGAGGATATAGAAAGTCTTGTGAAGAATGAAATATTTCATGTCCCAGAAGTATTTAAATTAAAGTACTATCAAGTTTTTACAGGAAACACTGTAGTGTCTACTTCTACTGTGGAGATTGAATGTAACGGAAAAAAATTAAGCGAAGCTTCCTGTGGAGACGGACCCGTGGATGCTACATTTAAAGCTATTGAAAAAGCCACTGGCATAGACGTTACTTTAAATGACTATTTTATAAAAGCTGTAGGAAGTGGGAAAGATGCAATGGGAGAAGTAACTGTAAGAATTGAAAAGGAAGGGAAAATATTTTCAGCAAAAGGTATAAGTACAGATATTGTAGAGGCCAGCGGTATAGCTTTTATAAATGCTGTAAATAAATTGTATTATGAAACCTATTCAAAGGATTTACAAAAAATTTCAGCTAATTAGTAGATATTATATAAATTAATATAAAATTTTGATAGGAGTGATTTATGTGGCAATGACCATGACGCAAAAAATACTAGCTTCCCATGCAGGGCTGGATAGTGTAAAATCGGGAGAATTAATAAAAGTAAAATTGGATTTAGTACTTGGAAATGATATAACTACCCCGGTAGCTATAAATGAATTTAACAAAATTGGAAGCAATAAAGTTTTTCACAAGGAAAAGGTTGCAATTGTTCCAGATCACTTTACTCCTAATAAGGATATAAAATCAGCAGAGCAGTGCAAATGTGTAAGGGAATTTGCAAAGGACAAAGATATTAAAAATTATTTTGAAATAGGTCAAATGGGAATTGAACACGCCCTTATTCCAGAAAAAGGATTGGCGGTATGTGGAGATGTAATAATAGGTGCAGACTCCCATACCTGCACTTATGGTGCACTGGGAGCTTTTTCCACAGGCGTTGGAAGCACAGATATGGCTGCAGGAATGGCCACAGGAGAAGCATGGTTTAAAGTGCCAGAAGCTATAAAATTTGTACTAAATGGTAAATTAAGCCCCTGGGTAAGTGGAAAAGATATTATTCTCCATATTATTGGAATGATAGGAGTGGATGGAGCTCTTTATAATTCCATGGAATTTACAGGAGAAGGGGTAGGAGAATTATCTATGGATGACAGATTCACCATAGCTAATATGGCTATTGAAGCAGGAGCTAAAAATGGAATTTTTCCAGTAGATGAAAAAACTATAGAATATGTAAAAGAGCATTCAAATAGAAGTTATACTGTATATGAAGCAGATGAAGATGCAGAATATGTTAAAACAATAGAAATAGATTTGTCAAAAATTCCTCCTACAGTGGCATTCCCTCATATACCTGAAAATACCAGAACTATTGATGAGGTGGGAGAGATAAAAATAGATCAAGTAGTCATAGGCTCCTGTACTAATGGCAGAATAGGAGACTTAAGGGTGGCAGCTAAAGTGCTGAAAGGCAGAAAAGTAAATTCCAATGTAAGAACTATTATATTTCCTGCAACTCAGAGCATATACCTTCAAGCCATGAAAGAGGGACTCTTGGAAATATTTATAGAATCGGGAGCAGTGGTAAGCACACCTACATGCGGTCCCTGCCTCGGAGGACACATGGGTATACTTGCAAAAGGAGAAAGGGCTGTAGCCACCACAAACAGGAATTTTACAGGTAGAATGGGACACGTAGAAAGTGAAGTTTATCTGGCCAGTCCGGCAGTAGCAGCGGCTTCTGCTGTAACAGGAAAAATTTCATCACCAGAGGAGGTAGTATAAAATGATAAAGGGAAAAACTATTAAATATGGAGACAATATTGATACAGATGTTATAATTCCGGCTAGATATTTAAATACCAGTGATGAAAAGGAACTTGCTTCTCACTGTATGGAGGATTTGGATAAGGACTTTTCAAAGAAGATAAATAAAGGAGACATAATTATAGCAGGTAAAAATTTTGGATGTGGATCCTCAAGAGAACACGCACCTATAGCTATTAAGGCATCGGGAATCAGCTGTGTAATAGCAGAAACCTTTGCCAGAATATTTTTTAGAAATTCTATAAATATTGGACTTCCCATAATGGAATGCAGAGAAGCTGCAAGGGATATAGAAGAAAATGATGAGATATCTATTGATGTAAATTCAGGGGCAATCACCAATATAACTAAAAATAAAACTTATAAAGCAGCACCCTTTCCAGAGTTTATGCAGAAAATAATAGAATCTCAAGGACTTATAAACTATATAAAAAAGGAGGTGGAAAGTAAGTGAAAATAGCTATTATACCAGGAGATGGAGTTGGGAAGGAAATAATTGCACAGGGAAAAAAAGTTTTAAAGGCTGCAGCACATAAATATAAATTTGATTTTGAATATGAAGAGGTACTGCTAGGAGGAAGTGCCATAGATGAAAAAGGAACACCTCTTCCAGAGGAGACTATAAAGATTTGCAAGAGCAGTGATGCAGTACTTCTAGGAGCGGTAGGAGGACCTAAATGGGATAAACTGCCCGGAAATTTAAGGCCTGAAGCGGGACTTCTGGGCATAAGAAAAGCCCTTGGGGTATTTGCCAATTTAAGACCTGCCATATTGTTTCCAGAGCTTAAATCTGCTTCAAATTTAAAACCTGAAGTGCTTGGAGAAGGACTTGATATAATGATAGTGAGAGAGTTAACCGGAGGAGCATATTTTGGAGAAAAAGACAGGATAAATGTAGAAGGGGGACAAAAAGCCTGGGATACTATAAGCTATTCCACATTTGAAATAGATAGAATTGCCAGAAGATCTTTTGAAATTGCTAGAAAGAGAAATAAGAAACTCACCTTGATAGATAAAGCCAATGTACTTGAAAGCTCTAAACTGTGGAGGGAAGTTGTAGCTGAAATTGCAAAAGAGTATGATGATGTGGAGCTTAATTACATGTATGTAGATAATGCTGCCATGCAGCTTATTAAAAATCCGGGGCAGTTTGATGTAATTTTAACAGAAAATATGTTTGGAGATATTTTAAGTGATGAAGCCTCAATGCTGACGGGTTCCCTCGGAATGCTGCCTTCTGCCAGTGTACGGGAGGATTCTTTTGGACTATATGAACCTATACACGGCTCTGCACCGGATATTGCAGGGCAGAATAAAGCTAATCCTATTGGTACTCTTATGAGCATATCTATGATGTTTAAATATAGTTTTAATATGGATGAGATTTCACATAATATAGAAAATTCCATATCAAAAGTTTTAAAAGAAGGGTATAGAACTTTGGATATTGCCACAGAAGGTTCAAAAATTGTAGGAACAGAGGAAATGGGAGAGCTGATAATTAAAAATATGTAAATTGCATGAGTTTTGTTATTTAAAAACAAATGGGAGGAGGTATGGAGGTGACGCTGAGAGAAAGGGATCTCTATGGCCAGAGTGTACAAATAAAGGAACGAAAAGGAGCAAAAACCATATATCACATGGATTATGGAAAAGGTCAGGGAACCATGACAGCTTTCAAGCTATTTACTGGAGTGGAACTTGTCTATAATAATTTTAGTTCATTTACCTGTGTTCATATGGCGGAATCTTTGGCAGATGTTATTGAGATTAATCACTGCCGGAGGGGACGTTTTGAATGTGAATTCAAGGGAAGTTCTTTTGCATATCTGGGGGAAGGAGATATGGCCATAAATATGCTGGAAAATCAGGTTTGTTATTCCAGCTTTCCTCTTGGCATTTATGAAGGAGTATCAATTTTAATTGATATAAAAATGGTTCGGGATATGCTTTCTAATATAATAGAGGGAGTTTCCATAAATCTATATGAACTAAGGGATAAATTATGTCCTAAGAATGGTTGTTTGGTTTTAAAAGCACCTGTAAAAATAGAACATATATTTCAGGAGATTTATAAAGTGGAACCTAAAATTCAGCTGGGGTATTTGAGATTAAAGATATTGGAACTGTTACTCATATTTAGTAGCCTGCCTTCTCCTTCTTTTAAAATATCGCCTTATTTTTCAATGGAACAGGTGCAAAAGGTAAAACATATAAGGCAGCATTTAATTAAATCATTGGATAGACATATCACATTGAAAGAATTGGCGGCAGAACATCAAATAAGTCTTACCAGTTTAAAAAATTGCTTTAAGGCCATATATGGAAAAACCATTTATGCATTTTGCAGGGAGTATAGGATGCAGACAGCAGCGGAAATAATTAAGGATACCCCCCTGCCTATTACACAGATTGCAGGGATGGTGGGCTATGAAAATCCGGGTAAATTTTCTGCAGCTTTTAAGAAAATAATGGGAATGCCCCCCCTGGAATATCGAAAAAAATAATTGGCCTTTTGGAGCAGTGAGGGCTTTTTGGAGCGGAAAATGTATTTTTTATGTAGTATAATAGCAGTTAGTTAGAATGCTCTAACTAACTGCTATTATATCTATAGTTTAATTGTTCTGAGTATTGAAACATGAAGGGGGATTGTGATGAAAAAATCTAATATAACTGCCGAAAAACAACTGTTGTTGAAAAAGTTGAGTATGGCAAACAGTGGGGATGAGGGAAGAATTGTATCAGTTCACGGAGATAATCGATTTTTAAGCAGAATTACTTCTATGGGACTTACCATAGGAAGTGCCATTAATGTGATTCAGAATGAAAATAAACGTCCAATACTGGTACATGCCAGAGATACTATGATTGCCATTAATCGTAAAGAATGTGAAAAGATCCTGTTGGAGGTGATGGAAAAATGAGCAGCACGACTATTGCACTGCTCGGACAGCCAAATTCGGGAAAATCAACCTTGTTCAATGCCCTTACCGGTTCACATCAGCATGTAGGAAATTGGCCAGGAAAAACCGTAGAACAAAAAGAAGGCTACTTTACCTACCATAATAAAAAGTATACTATTGTAGATTTACCCGGTACATACAGTCTATCTGCAAATTCTGAAGAAGAAATTGTAACCAGAGAGTATATATCAAGTGGAAAGGCAGAGTTGGTTTGTATTCTGGCAGATGCTTCTCAACTTCAGCGAAGTTTGTTTATGCTGGCAGATTATGCAGGTATAAAAACTCCTGTTGTTTTGCTTTTAAATATGATGGATATAGCTCAGCAGCAGGGAAAAAACATCAATAGTGCAGCTATATCCAAAGAGTTGGGTATTCCCGTAGTTCCCATTGTAGCAGCAGATAAAAAATGTTATGATGACTTTTTTAAAGTATTGGAAAAAATACAAGAAATTCAGGGGGTGCTGGATGAAAAAGATATTTTAAACTTATATACTGTAACTATAGGGAACAGGTATAAACAAATACTTCAATTACTGCCTGAGGAAGGTATTGATACCTATTCTTCCGCCTGGCTGGCCTCGAAGCTCGTAGAACAGGATTCTATGGCAGTGAACGTAGTAAAATCTTATGTAAGTGATGACACTTGGGGTAGAATATCTTTAATATTGGAACAAGTTAAAAATGGCAGCTTGTTAACAGGAGAGTGTAAATTCAGGTGGATTGAAAATTTACTTAAATATAATGTAAGTGAAGGTAAAACAAGGGAACCTAAAATAGGTTTTTTTGATAGAATTGCCACGAGTAAAACTTGGGGAAAACCTCTTGCCATAGGGATTATTATTTTAGGACTTATCCTTTCTATGGCAATCGCCATGCCTTTTATGAGTTTGTTTGGATATTTCCCCAATATTTTCTATGATCCTATTTCAAAGGGACTTTTCTATATGGGAATGCCGTCAGTCATTATTTCCCTGCTTTGTGATGGAGTGATAACAGCAATATCTTTTGCATTAATGATGGTAAGTTTTGTATTTGGTATAAGTCTGGTATTTGGCTTTCTAGAGGAAGTTGGCTATATGGCACGTATCTCCTATGTTTTTGACAATACTATGTCTAAATTGGGATTACAGGGTAAGGCCGTTATGCCGTTTTTGGTAAGTTTCGGATGTAATATTGGAGGAGTATCTGGAACTAGGGTAATAGATTCTTGGGGACAAAGGGTTATTACAATGGCTCTTTCCTGGGTAATTCCATGTGCTGCTACATGGGGAGTTGTAGGACTTATGAGCAGCGTTTTTTTTGGAGGAGGTGCTGTTTTTGTCATTATATCCTTATTTGCAGTGGCACTTTTACACATGATTGTTACATCTAAAATATTTGGAAAATCTTTGATAAAGGAAAGTGATAGAAGTGGTCTAATTATGGAATTGCCGCCTTATCACAAGCCCAAGTACAAAAATTTATTCCGATTTGTTTTTAATCGTATGAGTGATGTATTAAAACGTGCATTAAAAATTATTGTTCTTGTATCTGTTTTCTTTTGGGCTTTGTCCTATACTCCAGATGGGAATGTGACAGATAGTATTATTTATAAAGTGGGTACTTTTATAGAACCTGTTACTATGTGGTTTGGACTAAGGTGGCAGACATTTATGGCTTTTATAGCTTCTGCTATGGGGAAGGAAGCAGCACTTGGTGTACTTGCTTCTTTATTCAACAGTTCTGGTGCAGTGGCAGGAATATGGGGTTCCATATCAGGTAAGGCAGCTGTAAATACATCAGGTCTTGCAGGAGCTCTTATAAGTGGTATTTCCAAGGCAGAAGCCCTTGCTTTTATTTATGCATTTTTCTTTAACGTACCATGCATCATGGCTGTTGCATCCACTCAGCAGGAAAGTCATTCCATAAAATGGACTCTGCGCATTGTAGGCTATTATATAGTTGTGGCATTGATTATGTCTTTTATTGCCTACCATATTGGACTATTTATTTTTTAAGAGGGGGAATTTTTTATGTTGATTAAATTATTAAATATATTTAATCAGGGAGAAACCCATTCCCTAGAAGATATTGCAGATATGTTAAAAACAGATGTAGCCATTGTAAAAGCACAGCTTGAGTATCTTGAAAATCAAGAGTATATTAAAAGAGTAATTGTTAATGTAGGCTGTTCCCATCGTGAAGACTGCATTAAAAACAGATGGAATCCAGTTATGTGGGAAATCAGTAAACTGCCATGAAAGATTGAAAAATTCCGGGCTTCTACGAAATAAGAATTGTGTAATTTGATAATAAGGGAACTGTATAAAAATATAAATAAACCTTTTATACAGTTCCCATTATTTATACGCTCAATTTATAGCTGTATTCACCATTTTCATTCACATTGGCAGCATTGGCTTTCCCAAGGGATACACAGGGAACCCCAAGTAAATTCATAGAATTTTTCATGCCAAAATTATCATCCAGTTCTTTTTTTATAGATGCCATGTTGTAAGCGGCGATTATACCTTGTTTTACTGCTATGGGCCATATTGGTGCAGTGAAGGTCACATCTCCTGCTACATATATATGATCCACTGTAGTTTTGCAGTGCTTATCTATTAAAATTCCCTTTTCAGCTTTTATATCCATATTTTTTATAAAGTCTATATTAGGACGTACACCTTCCATCAAGTACTCTGTGGAGCATGCACCTTGAATAAACACTTTTGTCTTTTGAAATAATTGTTATGCGGGAATTACTGTCTAGTCTTCTCAAGGTTTTGGCGGCATTTATTCCAGCGGCATTGGCTCCTATTATCAAATATTTGTTGGGGTGCAGTTTTTTTATTAAATTCTTCATAAAAGCCCTTCCTCCTTTTCCATATAAATTGCTCCCGTAGGACAATTTTCAACACATCTTGGAGTATCTCTATCACCGCACAAATCGCATTTCACCTTTGGATATATGATTTCTGCTTTCAAGAGAAATGTCCTCAAGATCCATATCAAAAAAGGATTTACCATTTTTGTTGTGCTGTGCCATACAGGCCAAGGTGCAGTTTAAGCATCCGGTACATAAATCTTTATTTATCATTATCCTTTTCATAAAAACCACCCTTTAAATTTTAATTAAGACCTAAACTTTTTCTTCTTTCAAGTATGGTTTCTTCTAATTTATCCGCAGCTTTTACTATATCGTCCTCCACTATAAGTTTTCCACCTGTAAGGTTTACCATATCTTCACAGAGAACTTTTGTAACAACTTTACTTCCTCCTATGAATGGGGATATGGCAAGATGAAGAGGAATCCCAAGTGCAAGTCCGAAACTTCCATCTGCAAGAGCTTGTTCTTCAAGCCACTGAGGGGCTGAAAGAACTAGTGGAAGCTGAGGAATATCTATATTCAAGTACTCTGCCAATTCCTTTGCCACAATTTCAAGTCTTCCAATGGCAAGACAAGGACCAAAATTTAATACAGGAGGTATGCCAAGGCTTTTACATACTTCCTTTAAACTGTCTCCCGCAAGTTCTGCAGCACCAGGTGACATAAGCCCCACATTTTCAAGACCGCCGCTGGAGCACCCTGCAGAGAGAATAATTATATTTCTCTTTATAAGTTCTTTTGCAAGTTCTACTGTAAATACATCATGGCCTTTGGCAGTTAGATTTGAGCAGCCTACTATTCCCGCTACACCTTTTATTTTTCCGGAGGCTATGAGATCTACAAGAGGTTTCCAACTGCCTCCTAAAAATTCTCTAAGAGAAGTTTCACTTACACCAGTTATTACATCATCAAAACCATGATTTTTAGGAATATTAATTTTAATCTTAGCTCTTCTTTCCTTATAGCTTTCAAGTGCTTCATCTATAATATGACTGCTTATTTTTTCTCTATCGTTGTAGGAGTATTCTACATATTCTGCATTGGATTTTTTACTTACATCATCAAGGCATATCATTTTAACCAGGAACTTATCAGTTATTGGCTCAATACCGGGAAGAGTACAGTTAAATTCTGATACTATGGCGTCTATACCTCCTGTAGCTATTAGAGCTTCACTTGTAAAATTATTTCCAGCATGACCTGAAAAAACTTCAGTATAGTGTTTGCCCCTCAATTGTAAATCCTGTCCCACACAAGTACAGCCTACTAATCTAAAGCCTTTGGCACCGATTGCCTGAGCTTTTTTGATAACTTCAGGTTCTATGAGTTTATCCTGAAGATGGGCAATCATGGAGTGCTGATGACCTGTTATCATCAAGTTTATATAATCTGAGTCTACTACTTTAAAACCAACCTTTGCAGGTCTTATTTCAGGTTCACCTAAAATGATGTCGTTTAATAAATTAGTAAGGGTAAGACCGTAAATTCCAGTGGATATTCCAAGCTTTAAACAGGTTAAAAGCATGTTGACAGGATCACTATTTAGATTTGTGGAAGTCTCTACTACGCCATCAAAAACTTCTGATTTTGCACCTCCAGGCATTATATTTAATTCTTCCCAATTCTTAAGTCTAGGTGCATAGGCTATTTTGTTTATAACTTCCATTTTTTCAAACTTTGGTTTATATAAATCTTTCAATACTTCATCCGCTACTAAGACAGCTTTTTTGTGGAGGTCAGGTTCTGTTATACCTAGTTTTTCTGCTAAATTATTTAAGGCATTCATTCCCTTTATTTCCCCACGGGCTTCTCCAAGGGATTTCACATTCCTAGCTGTATTTTCTACTATATGAATATAACAGCCACTTCCTGCAGCTACAGCCCGTAGAAAATTTCTGGCAACTATGGTATCTGCATTAGCACCACATATTCCTTTTGGAGATGTAGGGGTTATTCTACAGGGACCATTGGCACATAGTTTACAGCATACTCCCAGTTGTCCAAAACCACATTTGATTTTCTGACTGTCCACTCTATGGTGTGAAGTTTGTACATTATCTAGAGAACTTATGAAATTTTCTAATACTTTATCTGCTGATTCACAAATTTTGTTATTTGACATAATAAAACCTCCTAGTTATATTCTTATAATAATACTTATTATTCGATATATATGATTTATAAATATCATTTATCCATAAATTTAATATAAAGCTTTTAAAAATTTTTGTCAATAATAAATACGAAGAAAAAAAGAAGCTTTAAGAATAATCTTTATTGATGTAATATATTTTTGTGTTAATTTTCTAATGAGATTTTAATCTTTTACTAATTTTGTTTTAATCATTAATCTTTATCATATAACTATAAAAAGTATTTGCAGATAAAAAAGTTTAATATCATAGTAAAAATGAATTGGAGGAATTTAAAATGTCAATTAGTATTGAACAGATTGACCTATTGAGGAGAAGAGCTAATGTAGGATATAAAGAAGCAAAAGAGGCACTGGAAAAATGTAATGGGGATATAGTTGAAGCACTTTCCTATCTTGAAGAACAAGATAAGATTAAACCGGAAAAGGAATGTGCTGGCAATTCAGATTTTATGGGAAAAGTAAAAAGATTGATTACTAGGGCCAATAAAATAAAATTTGTAATATCAAAGGATAAAAAGACCATATTGAATATACCATCTACTTTAGCAGCAATACTTGTTATAGTGGCAATGCCAGTGGCAATAGTATCCCTTATAATTGCCCTAGTTACAGGTTGTAAAATAAAATTTCATAGAGAAAATGGAGAAGATTTAGATATCAACAGAAAAATAGACAAGGTTACAAATGTAGTCACAGATGTCAAAGATAAAATAACAAAAGAATTTAATAATGCCTAAACCGGGGCCTGCTTGTGATTTTTCATAAAGCAGGCTCTAAATTTTATAGTATAATGAATTTAGCATACACTAAGTACAATAGATTGTGAACTGTGAATTGTGAACTGAAAAGGGGTGTATATAATGGCCTGTAAAAAAATTCTTATTGTTGAAGATGAAATAAAAATAGCCAGATTTGTTCAGCTGGAACTTGAACATGAAGGGTATATGGTTGATCAGACTGGAGATGGGAGAGTGGGATTGGAAAAAGCCTTAAAAGGAGGCTATGACCTTATAATACTTGATGTTATGCTTCCCTCCCTCAATGGAATGGAAGTACTTAGAAGACTCAGGCAAATCTCGGAAATTCCCGTTATCATGCTTACTGCAAAGGATGAGATTATGGATAAGGTTATGGGACTTGATATAGGTGCAGAGGATTATATGACAAAACCCTTTGCTATAGAGGAACTTCTTGCAAGAATTAGGGTGGTGTTTAAACATAAAAGCAATAATAATGTAAAAGTTAATAATATTATTAACGCAGGTAGTCTGCAAATGGATATTGGCAGACATATTGTTACATATGAAAATTCAGGAATAGATTTAACAAAAAAGGAATTTGATCTTTTAAAATATTTAATGGTAAATAAAGATATTGCACTTTCCAGAGAAAATATCCTAGAAAAAGTCTGGGGATATGATTATTTAGGGGATACAAATATAGTAGATGTGTATATTCGTTATTTAAGAAGTAAAATTGATGATAAATTCAACAAAAAGTATATATATACCATTCGTGGATTGGGGTATCAATTTAGGTATGAATAATAGAAAACCTCTGTATAAAATACTGTTTAAAATCATAAAAATACTATTTTCATTTTCAAAGATGATTTTTAAATTTTCATATGATCTTATAGAAGATATTGCTTGGAATATTTTAGAAAAATTTAGATTTTCATTAACTTTTAAAATTACAATAACTTATGTATTTAGTTTCATCATGGTTTTCTCACTAATAGGAGTTTGTATAATGGCCAGCTTCAAATACTATATAGATAAGGGAATAAATGATGATTATATGTCGATTTTAGGAGGTATTATATTTATATCCAATGTTATAGGATTATTTATCATTGCCATTGTAGTTTCAAAAGCCAGTAAAAAATTTTTATCTCCGTTAAAAAGTATGACAGATACTGTAAGGGAAATATCTATAAATGCCCTGGATAAACGTCTCAATGTAAAGGGTTCAAAAAATGAATTAAAGGACCTTGCAAAGACATTTAATGAAATGCTGGACAGAATTGAAAGTTCTGTAGAACAACAGAATCAATTTGTATCCGATGCATCTCATGAACTAAGAACTCCCATTTCTGTAATTCAAGGATATGCAAATCTTCTGTACAGGTGGGGAAAGAATGACAGGGAAGTTCTAGAAGAATCCATTAATGCAATTAAAAGTGAATCGGAAAACATGAAGGAGCTAGTGGAAAAGCTCTTATTCCTTGCAAGGGGAGATAAAAACGCTCAAAAAGTTGAAAAGGAAGATTTTATACTTAGTGAACTTATTAATGAATTGATAAGAGAGACAAAATTAGTCCATAAAGATCACCACATAGAAAGTGATCATAATGAAAAATTTAGTGTATACGCAGATAGGAAGCTTATTAAAGAGGCACTAAGGATATTTATGGATAATAGCATCAAATACACTAAAAAAGGGGGAACCATCAAACTAGATTCCCATTTTATACAGCATACAAATACTGCTGTTATAACCGTAGCAGATACAGGTATAGGCATTTCCAAAGAGCACATTCCCCATATATTCGAAAGGTTTTATAGAGCAGATAAGTCAAGAACAAAATCCAGCGGAGGTACAGGACTTGGACTTTCTATTGCAAAATGGATACTTGATATGCATCAGGGTACAATAGATGTATGGAGTGAACTTGATATAGGAACAGTTATAAAAATCACCTTTCCTGTAAAATAAATTTGCATGTTCTGAGTATTATTTATATAATAATTTTAAAGTTGCATACCTTCTTTAACAAATAGAGGGTATTTTTTCTTAGAACAGCTTAGTATTTGAAGGAGGAATTTTGTGGGAGATAAAATAAGCAGCGTTTATGATGTTAATTCATTAACTTCATTAGAAAAACTTGAACCAGTACGTGTCAGGCCAGGTATGTATATAGGATCTACCGGCAGCAAAGGTCTCCACCATTGCATATGGGAAATACTAGATAATTCCATAGATGAGATTTCCAATGGATTTGGAGATAAGGTATGTGTCATATTGAATGAAGATGGAAGTGTGTCTGTAATAGATAATGGCAGGGGGATACCTACGGGAACCCATCCTGTAACCAAAAAAAATGGAGTTGAAATGGTGTTTACGTCCCTTCACACAGGAGGTAAATTTAATAATGATATATATAAGACTTCTGGAGGACTCCATGGAGTTGGAGGAGCGGTAGTAAATGCCCTTTCCAGTTGGATGGAAGTTGAAGTAAAACAAAATGGACATATATATAAACAGAAATTTGAATATGCCTATGATAGCACACTTAAAAAAATCATGCCGGGAACTCCTGTAACAGGCCTTGAAATAATAGGAAATACTGATGATACGGGAACTAAAGTAACATTTATGCCGGATAACAAGGTGTTTTCTACAGTAGATTTCAAATTGGACATAATAGAAGAAAGACTTAAAGAACTGGCTTTTCAGAATAAAGGTATAACTTTGAAACTTATACATTGGGAAGAAAAAAATAAAGTTGAAAAAGAATATCACTCAGATAGAGGACTTTTAGACTTTATAGAATATTTAAATGAAAGCAAAACACCTCTTCACAAAGAGCCTATATTATTTCAAGGAGAGAGAAGTGTTGAAGGCATAAAAATGAAAGGGGAGGTGTGTATACAGTTTACAGATTCTACTACATATCACATAGCAAGTTACGTAAATAATATTCCAACTACAGAGTCTGGAACTCATGAAAGTGGATTTAAAACAGGTATGACCAGAGCCTTTAAGGAATGGGCTAAAAAGTTAAACTTGATAAAGGAAAAAGACAGGGAATTTGAAGGAGAAGACTTGAGAGAGGGAATGACAGCTATAGTTAAGGTGAGTATAAACAATCCCGTGTTTGAAGGTCAGACTAAGACAAAGCTTGGAAATAGTGAAGCATATACTATAATGAATGAGCTTTCCTATACTAAACTTTCAGAATGGATAGAGGATAACAAAAATACTGCTTCTATTATAATAAATAATGCCCTTCATGCTGCCGCAAGGAGAGAAAAAATAAAAAAGATAAATGATGCGGAAAAGAAGAAAATAGGTAAAGGGGCGGCACCTCTTGCAGGTAAGATTGCAGTATGTACTTTAAAAGATTCTTCAAAATGTGAGTTTATAGTGGTGGAAGGAGATTCGGCAGGTGGATCTGCAAAACAGGCCAGAGACAGAAGGTTTCAGACTATAATGCCTTCTAAGGGCAAAATAATGAATACAGAAAAACAAAAACTTGAAAATGTTCTAGGCAGTGAGGAGTTAAAAATATTTAATACTGCCATAGGTACGGGGATACTGAAAAATTATAATGAAAAAGATCTTAAATATGACAAAATAATAATATTAAGTGATGCAGATGTAGATGGGTATCATATAAGAGCCCTTTGGATGACTTACATATATAGATATATGAGAGAACTTATTTTAAATGGACATCTTTATATCGCACTGCCTCCCCTTTATAAGGTGTATAAACAGGTAAGAGGCAAGGAGGTAGTAAAGTATGCCTACAGTGATAATCAGCTCCTGCAGGCAAAAAGAGAAATAGGTCCTAAAGCTTTGATACAGAGATATAAAGGTCTTGGAGAGATGAATCCGGATCAGCTCTGGGATACTACTTTAAATCCTGAAAGTAGAACACTGCAGCAGATAACTATAGATGATGTGATAAAGGCAGAAAAAATGGTGTCTTTGCTCATGGGAGACGTGGTGGCACCTAGAAAAAAATATATGTACAAACATGCAGAATTTTAGACAATTCAAAATTCACGATGCAGGATTGACAATGCACGATGCACAATGCACAGTTCACAATTAATGAAGTTTTGCCTTCAGGCAAAATAAATTTAATCAGTTTTTCAGTATGACCTGAAAAACTTCAATAATTGTGAATTATGAACTGTAAATTGTGAATTGAAAAGAGGAGGATTTTCTTGGCAAAAAATACATCGATTCCAGAAGATAATAATATAATAAAAATTCCCATAGAAGAAGCCATGCCGGATAATTATATGCCCTATGCGGTGGAAGTGGCAAAGGACAGGGCACTTCCTGATGTACGAGATGGATTAAAACCTGTGCATAGAAGAATAATCTATGGAGCGTATATGTTAAAGGCATTTCCAGAGAGACCCTATTATAAATCTGCAAGAATAGTAGGAGATATACTTGGAAAATACCATCCCCATGGAGATACTTCTGTTTATGACGCCATGGTAATACTGGCCCAGGATTTTACAACCAAAATGCCTATTATAGATGGCCACGGAAATTGGGGGAGTCAGGATGGAGACAGTGCTGCAGCTATGCGTTACACGGAAGCAAGACTCACACCTATTGCTATGGAAATGGTAAGAGATATAGAAAAAGATGTAGTAAATATGGTAGATAATTATTCAGGCTCTGAAAAAGAACCGGAAGTACTTCCAGCGAGGTATCCCAATTTGCTTGTAAATGGAGCTTTTGGTATAGCCGTGGGACTTGCAACCAACATTCCGCCCCATAATTTAAAGGAAGTAATAGAGGCTGCCTGTGCTTATATTGACTGTGAGGATATAAGTACGGAAAAACTTATGGAGTATATTAAAGGACCTGACCTGCCTACGGGAGGAATAATTATAGGTAGACAGTCCCTGATTTGTGCCTATACTACAGGAGAGGGAAAAGCTACTTTAAGGGCTAAAACTTCCATAGAAAAGCTTGATAATGGAAGACTTGGAATAGTAATAACAGAGTTTCCATATAGGAGAAGTAAGGCCAGGTTACTTCAGACTATTTCGGAGATGACGGCAGATAAAAGGCACATAAAGGCCTTAGAACCTATATCCGATATAAGAGACGAGTCTGATAGAAACGGTATAAGAGCGGTAATAGAATTTAAAAAATCTACGGATAAAAATTTAGCTCAAAAAGTTTTAAAATATTTATTAAAAAAGACGGATCTGCAGTGCAATATATTTTTTAATATGGTGGCCCTGGCAGATGGAAAGCCTGTCACACTGGGATTAAAGGATATATTAAAACACTATATTAAATATCAGAAACAAATTATAAAAAGAAGAACTGAAAAAGAATTAGAGGGAGCAAAAGTCAGATTCCATATTGTGGAAGGATTCATAAAAGCCATTGGAATTATGGATGAAATTATAAAGACTATCAGAAGTTCTAAATCAAAAAAAGATGCAGCTTCAAATCTTATGGAAAAATTTGAATTTACAAGGGAACAGTCAGAGGCCATCTTAGAACTTATGCTGTATAGACTCACAGGACTTGAAATAGTATCCTTTGAAAAGGAGCACAGAGAACTTTTAAAAATTATAAAAAAACTTACAAAAATATTGGATAGTGAAAAGGAAATTTTAAAAGTTATAAAAAAGGAATTGGCAGAGATTGCAGAAAAATATGGAGAGGAAAGAAAAACTGTCATTATTGAAGAGGAAGAAGAGGCAAAAATAGATGTGAAAGAAATTTTAGTAGATGAAGATATAGTTATTACCATATCTAAGGAAGCATTTATAAAGAGAATTTCTTTGAAAAGTTACAATCGTTCTAGCCGGGAAGTTAAGGATATAGAATATAGAGAGGGAGATTTTAATAAATATGTTATAAATTCCAGTACAAAAGATACAATTATGTTTTTTACTGACAAAGGAAATATGTATAAAATAAAGGGAATGGATATTCCAGAGTTTAAGTGGAGAGAAAAAGGAGAAAAACTGGAAAATATAATAAAAGGTATTGATCTTTCAGAAGAAAATATTGTGGCAGTTTATAGTATAGATGATTTTAGTTCACCACAGGATTTTATATTTTTCACTAATATGGCAGGTATAAAGAGAACTGAAACAAATGCATTTGTTACAAAGTATACCAAACTTATGGCACTAAGGCTAAAAAAAGAAGAAGAACTTATAGATGTAAAGCTGGTGAATAGAAATGAATCCTTAAATTTTATTAAAGTAGAAACAAAAATTGGACTTAAATTTACTGTAAAAGTACCGGAACTTGCCCTAGAGGATAGAAATATAATTGCCAATGAACTTTGTTCTCTGGTTAAAGGGGATAAGATAGTAAAAATGGACCTTTCAGAAGAATCAGGGTATGAAACCTTTTATATAAATATAAATAAATCAGGGATAATTAAAATTTCAAACAGCGGCAGAACCTTCAAAAATGTATTTACAAATTCTTCAAGCAATATATTGGTATTTACAGTTTGCGGGAGAGTTTTTTCTATGCCCTCTTTTATGTTTGAACAAATTGAAAGCAGCGGCATAAATATTAGAGAACTAATGGGAATAAGTGCTCAAGATATATTAAAAATGATTTCTATAGAAAATTTTGATTACGGATATATTTATTTTTTTACTAAATATGGTATGATAAAAAGGACAGAACTGAATGAGTTTAAAGATATAAATGGATGGAATACAGCACATAAATTTAAAAATAATGAAGATTTTCTTGTAAATGTGGAGTATGGAAAAGAAAAAAATGAAATACTTTTAATAACTGAAAAGGGTATGGCTATAAAATTTCAGGGAGACTCTATAAATTCTATGGGAAAGTCAGCCTCTGGAGTGACAGCTATAAATTTAAAGGGAGAAGATAGTGTAATATACTCTATGGTTATGGAAGAAAAAGCAAATTGCAAATTAAATTTAACTTCTGTAAAAGGAAATAAAAAACAGATAAAATCAAAGAATATTATCCTTCAAAATAGAGGGGGCAGGGGTTCGAATGTCATGCTTGTAATTATGGAAGATAGAATTGCAGAAGTTAAATATATAAAATAATAAGGAGTGGTTTATAATGAAAAAAGCTATAATTTTACTTGCCGAGGGTTTTGAGGAAATAGAAGCTTTAACCTGTGTAGATGTTTTAAGAAGAGGAAATATAGATTGTAGAATTTGTTCTATAAGTGGCAAAGAAGATGTAAAAGGAGCACACGGAGTAGTAGTTAAAGCAGAGATTTTACTTCAAAATATAAATGAAGATGAATATGAGGCCATTATACTTCCGGGGGGTATGCCGGGAGCAGTAAATTTAAGAGATAACGAAAAAGTTATAGAGATAGTAAAAAAATTTGACAGGGAAAATAAAATAATAGCTGCAATATGTGCAGCACCTATAGTTTTAAAGAAGGCGGGAATAATTTATAACAGAAAAGTAACTTCTTATCCTGGATTTGAAGAGGAACTTCAAGCTTATAATTACAGTGAAGAAATAGTAGTTCAAGAGCGAAATTTAATAACGAGCAGAGGTCCTGCTACAGCACCTTATTTTGCCCTTAAAGTTTTAGAAAACCTCTCAGGCACGGAAGGTGTAGAAAATTTAAGAAAAGATATGCTGTTGGATTTAGTTAAGAATTAAGAATGAATGGTGAAGAGCAAATTAAATCATAACTCTTAACTTTTAAGGCTGGTGAAATAGTGGAAAAATATATATTTCAAAATGGACTTAAATTATTATATGAGTATAGACCTGGGAAAGTATCTTCTGTTTGTATAGGATTTAATGCAGGAGCTTTAGAAGAAGGGGAGGATTTTTCAAAAGGTACTGCTCATGCACTGGAGCATATTATATCAAAGGGCACTAAAAATAGAAATGAGGATGATATAAACATTCAGCTTGACAGGATATTTGGATTTGAAAATGCTATGACAAACTATCCCTATACCATTTATTATGGAACTTGCTTTTCTGAAGATCTGCATAGGGGAATTGAATTATACAGCGATATGATTTTAAATGCTTCTTTTCCAAAGGTTGGCTTTGAACAAGAAATGAATATAATATTTCAGGAACTAAAAGAATGGAAGGATAATTCTTATCAGCACTGTGAAGACTTGCTTTTTAAAAATTCATTTAAATTAAGGCGCATAAAGGAAACCATAATAGGAAATGAACATAGTATTAGAAATATCACTTTAGATGGAATAAAAAGATTTTATCATAAATTTTATGTGCCTGAAAACTGTGTTATATGCATTTGTTCTTCCATGGAATTTAATTATATCTATGATCTTATAAAAAGCTATTTTGGACATTGGAAAAAAAGTTGTGAAAAAAGTTTTGTAGAGTCTGATAAAAATTCAGAGATACTGTATGAAAAAAATGAAAAAGGTATATTTATAGAAAGTGTACCGGGCATAAAAGGAGTAAAAATACAATATATATTTGATATTCATCACTTGAACTTTAAAGAAGCCAGGGTTCTTCCTGTACTTAATACCATTTTTGGTCAGGGAGTGGGGAGTTTGCTTTTCAATGAAATAAGAACTTGCCAGGGTCTTGCCTATGAGGTGGGGAGCAGTATGAAAAATGAAAGGGGAATAAAACTTTTTTCTATAAAAATGGGAACTTCTGCGGAAAATATAGATAGGGCTATATCTACAGTAAATAGTGTTATAGAGAAGTTTAAGTATTCCACTTTGCATTTTGAAAACCAGGAAATAAAGCATAAGATCAAAAGTATAAAATTAAAAGATGAAATTAAAAGAGAAAAATCTATTGAGTTTTGCAAGGAAAATGTCATAAAAGAACTTATGGATGAGAACTATTCTCTTGATAAAGGGGAAGAGGCATTCAAAATTAAACCCTGGCATATAAATGAAGTCGCCGGTAAATTTATGAATGGGCCTTCCATACAGATTCTGAGGGGTTAGGTTTAAAATAGTATTTTTTGCAATTGAAGGGGGGATGTAATATTTGAAGAGAAGATGGATGCTTAAAAGGTGTAATAAAGATGTAAAATATATTTCAAAAAAGGCAGGAATAAGTGAAATTATGGCAACTATTCTTGCAAATAGAGGTATTGTAGAAGAGAAAGAAATAAGAGACTTTTTAAATCCCTCTGTAGACAATTTACAAGACCCCTTGTCTATGAAGGATATGGAAAAAGGTACGGATATAATATATAAGGCCATAATGGATAATAAAAATATAGCCATATATGGTGATTATGACGTGGATGGAGTAATGAGTACCTATATATTATACTGTGGTCTTTTAAAATGCGGAGCAAAAGTTAAATATCACATACCGGATAGAATAGAAGAGGGGTACGGTATAAATATAAAAAGTATAGAAAAGTTAAAAGAAGAAGGATGTGAAGTTATAATAACCTGTGACAATGGTATTTCTGCACTGGCTCAGGTTAAAAGAGCTAAAGAGCTTGGCATTGCCGTGGTGATTACAGATCACCACCATATATTTTTTGAGGAACGGGAAAATGGGGAAAAGACATATTTAATACCCGAGGCAGATGCAGTTATAGACCCTAAACAGGAGGATTGTTCATATCCCTTTAAACATCTCTGTGGTGCAGGGGTGGCTTTTAAATTTATTCAGGTACTTTATAAAAAATTTAATTTTAAAAAAGAACAGTGTTATAAATTTATTCAATATGCTGCTATAGGAACTATATGTGATATAGTTGATCTAATAGATGAAAACAGAATTATAGTTAAAAAGGGACTTGATATGATAAATAATACTGAGAATCTGGGGTTAAAAGCACTTATAGAGGAAACTTCGTTAAAAGGTAAAAATATCACTTCCTACCATATAGGTTTTATTATAGGCCCTTGTATAAATGCCACGGGAAGACTTAAAAGTGCAGTTTTGGCATTGGAACTTTTGCTGTGTAAAGATGCAGAAAAGGCCGGTAAACTTGCAAAAAAACTTCATGAATTAAATATACAGAGACAGGATATGACGGTTAAAAGTTTAAATAATATAATAGATAAAGTGGAAAATTCAAATTTAAAAAGGGATAAGGTACTTGTAGTATATGAAAAAGAAACTCATGAAAGTATAGCAGGCATAGTGGCAGGGAGACTTAAAGACAGATATAATGTACCTTCTATAGTAATAACATCGGGAAGAATTATGTCAAAAGGTTCAGGCAGATCAATTGAGGGCTATAACATGTTTGAAGAACTTGTAAAATGCAAAGAATTAATGGAAAAGTTTGGTGGACATCCTTTGGCAGCGGGATTATCCATAACAGAAGAAAATATAAATAGATTAAGAGAAAATTTAAATAAAAATTGTAATCTTACAGAAGAGGATTTAATACCCAAAATCAGGATAGATAAAAAACTGCCTCTTGAGAACATATCTTTTCACGTGCTGGAAGATATAAAAAAACTGGAACCTTTTGGAAAAGGTAATTCCACTCCTTTATTTGGAGAAAAAAATATAGATGTATTTAAAATTTATTTTATGGGAAAGGATAAAAATGTATTAAAATTATTTTGCAGATTGAAAAATAGCCTAAAAAAAATTGATGCAATAGCCTTTGATGGGGGAGAAAAATTTAAAAAATTAATACTTGAAGTCTATGGAAGTAGTGGTGCAAATAAAATTTTTAATAATAATTTTACCAGTTTAAAAATGGATTTTATATTTTTACCCTGTATTAATGAATTTAATGGTGTTAAAAATCTTCAACTTGTAATAAAAGATTTTAGACTCACGTCAAAAAATAAATAAAAAAAAGGTAGACTTAAATAAATTTTTAATTTAACATAGAATTACATGGTATGCAGTTGACATGAGACAATTTAAAGTGTACAGTAACACTTGACACTTTTAAATAATAATTTTAATATTCTTTATAATGGAATTCTATTAAGATTATTATACATTAAAAAAATCACAGAATTTTCTGTATGTACGAGAATTATAAAATTAAACTTGCAAGTTGTAAGATTTCCCTTAAATTTTAGAAGTATAATCTAGAGGACTATAGCACATCCTGACTGTTTAAAAATAGGGCTAAGCACTGCAAATGATAAATTGTGAACTGTGAATTGTGCATTGTATTAAGGGGGAATCATGTTTTGAAAAAGATAATATTAACTGGAGGAGGTTCTGCCGGCCATGTTACACCAAATCTGGCATTAATTCCAAAGTTAAAAGAATTAGGCTATGAAATACAATATATAGGTACAGAAAGTGGCATTGAAAGAGAAATAATAGAAAATGAAAAAATAAAATATCATGTAATCTCCAGTGGAAAACTTAGAAGATATTTTGATATAAAAAATTTTACGGATCCTTTTAAGGTAATTAAAGGAATATTTCAAGCCATATTCATAATGAGAAAGGAAAAACCAAATGTTGTGTTTTCAAAAGGAGGATTTGTATCAGTACCTGTGGTTTTTGCTGCATACATAAATGGTATTCCTGTTATTGCACACGAGTCCGATATAACTCCAGGACTTGCAAATAGACTGTCTTCACCTTATTGCACCAAAGTCTGTGTTACTTTTCCGGAATCTGTAAAGTCTATAAAAGGTGATAATGCTGTACTTACAGGCACACCAATAAGGCAGGAACTCTTAGATGGAAGCAGAATAATAGGTAGAAGAATGTGCGGTTTTCAAAATGACAAGCCTGTGCTGCTCATAATAGGAGGGAGTTTGGGATCAAAATTTATAAATAATACGGTGAGAAATTGTTTAAATGAACTTTTGAAAATTTATAATATAATTCATATATGTGGAAAAGGAAATTTGGAAGAAAAGCTTACAGAGAGGAATGGCTATGTACAATTTGAATATGTAAGTGAAGAAATGCCTCACATAATGAATGCAGCAGATATAGTAATATCAAGAGCCGGAGCAAATGTTATATTTGAACTTCTAGCCCTTAAAAAACCCAATTTACTTATTCCTCTGTCTAGAAAATCCAGTAGAGGAGATCAGATTTTAAATGCTGCATCTTTTGAGAAAAGTGGATACAGTATGGTACTTAAGGAAGAGGATATGACCCCAAAGCTGCTTTTAGACAAGTTAAAAAAATTAGACATGTCAAAGCATACTTATATAAATAAAATGAAGGCAAGTGCCGTACAAGATGCAACAAATAAAATTATAAATTTAATAGAAAAATATAAATAATTTAAAATATTTAGCATAAATAAAATAAATAGTATGTACATATCACTATAAATGTTATATTATAAATTAATATACCTCATATATGATATCTTTATGCTATATTATTTTATATTAGATTGATAAAATATAAAATAAATAAAACTTATCTTTATACACATATTTGTTATTTAATATTGCTTTAATTTAGTTTATAAAAATGCAGTTGTTTTATACTGCAATCTTAATTTATAAAAAATTCAATTGTATATCAAATATTAAAAAGGAGAGGAATTTTTATGAGTAAAATGAAAACTATGGATGGAAATACCGCAGCAGCTTATATATCCTATGCTTTTACTGATGTAGCGGCTATTTATCCAATAACTCCATCATCACCTATGGCAGAACATGTTGATGAGTGGGTTGCCCAGGGCAAAAAGAATGTTTTTGGACAACAGGTAAAAGTTATGGAAATGCAATCAGAAGCAGGAGCTGCGGGAGCTGTACACGGATCTCTGCAGGGAGGAGCACTTACCACTACCTACACTGCATCCCAGGGATTACTGCTTATGGTACCTAATATGTATAAAATTGCCGGTGAGTTATTGCCAGGCGTATTCCAAGTAACTGCAAGAGCTATAGCTGCAAGTTCTCTTAGCATATTTGGAGATCATCAGGACGTTATGGCTACAAGACAGACTGGATTTGCACTACTTGCAGAGAGTTCAGTTCAGCAAGTTATGGATCTTGCTGCAGTGGCACACTTATCTGCAATAAAGGGAAGAGTTCCTTTTGTAAACTTTTTTGATGGATTTAGAACTTCACATGAAATCCAAAAAATTGAGGTACTTGAATATGAAGACTTGGCAAAATTGGTAGATTATAAAGCTGTAAATGATTTTAGAAGAAGAGCTTTAAATCCTGATCATCCAGTAACTCGTGGTACAGCTCAAAATCCTGATATATACTTCCAGGGAAGAGAAGTTTCCAATAAATACTATGAAGCACTTCCTGAAATAGTTGAAAATTATATGAAAGAAATGACCAAGCTTACTGGAAGAGAATACCATATATTTAACTATTATGGTGCAAAAGATGCAGAAAGAGTTATAGTTGCAATGGGTTCTGTTTGTGAAACCATAGAGGAAGTAATAGATTATTTAATGGCAAAAGGGGAAAAAGTTGGCCTGGTTACAGTTCATCTATACAGACCGTTTTCAATAAAACACTTCCTTGATCAAATGCCAGACACTGTTAAAAAGATTGCAGTTCTAGACAGAACAAAAGAACCAGGTTCAACAGGAGAACCTTTGTATTTAGATGTTAAAAATGCATTCTATGGAAAAGAAGGACAGCCAGTAGTAGTTGGAGGAAGATATGGTCTTGGGTCAAAAGATACACTTCCACCACACATTCTTTCAGTATTTGAAAACTTAAAATTAGAAAGTCCAAAAGATAGATTTACAGTAAGCATAGTTGACGATGTTACAAATACATCTTTAGATATAGCAGAAGACATAAATACCACACCAGAGGGAACCACAGCTTGTAAGTTCTGGGGACTTGGTTCTGACGGTACTGTTGGGGCAAACAAAAGTGCTATAAAGATCATAGGAGATCATACAAATATGTATGCTCAGGGCTACTTTGCTTATGACTCCAAAAAATCTGGAGGAATAACAGTTTCACATTTAAGATTTGGTAAATCTCAAATAAAATCACCATATCTTATAGACAAGGCTGATTTTATTGCAGTTCACAATAAGTCCTATGTTCATAAGTACAATGTACTTGAAGGACTTAAAAAAGGAGGGAAATTCCTTCTTAATACCAACTGGACAGAGAAAGAACTGGAAGGTGAATTACCAGCTTCCATGAAAAAATATATAGCAGACAATGACATTGAATTCTATATATTAGATGCAGTTAAAATAGCGGAGGAAATTGGTCTTGGCGGAAGAATAAACATGATATGTCAGGCTGCCTTCTTTAAGCTTGCGAATATAATACCTGTAGAAGATGCTGTGAAATACTTAAAGGATGCTGTGGAAGGTTCCTATAGTAAAAAGGGACAAAAAATTGTAGATATGAATAATGCAGCCATAGACAAGGGAGTTAATGCCCTAGTTAAAGTTAATGTTCCAGCTTCATGGAAAGATGCAAAAGAAGGTGAAGCTGCAGCTGCACTTGAAGTACCGGAATTTATATCCAAAATAGTTTATCCAATGAACAGACAGGATGGAGATAAGCTTCCTGTAAGTACTTTTGTTGGAATGGAAGATGGTACATTCCCACAGGGTACGGCAGCTTATGAAAAGAGAGGAATAGCTATAAATGTTCCAGAATGGCAGGCAGATAAATGTATACAATGTAATCAATGTTCCTTTGTATGTCCTCATGCAGCTATAAGACCTGTTCTTACAAATGCAGAGGAATTGGCTAAGGCACCAGTAGGTTTTGAATCCAAGGCTGCTTCTGGAGCAAAAGGATTAAACTTTACCATAGCCGTTTCACCTCTTGATTGTACAGGATGTGGAAACTGTGCGGATATATGTCCTGCAAAGGAAAAGGCTCTTGTTATGAAGCCTATAGATACACAATTAAATAGAACAGATGCCTGGGATTATGCAATGTCTGTGTCTTACAAGGAAAATCCTCTTAATAAATTCAGCGTAAAGGGAAGTCAGTTTGAAAAACCACTTCTTGAGTTCTCCGGGGCTTGTGCAGGATGTGGAGAAACTCCATATGTAAAACTTGTAACTCAATTGTTTGGGGATACAATGATGATAGCAAATGCTACAGGATGTTCATCAATTTGGGGTGCATCAGCTCCGGCTACTCCTTATACAAAAAATCACAGAGGACATGGACCATCCTGGGGTAATTCTTTATTTGAAGACAATGCTGAATACGGACTTGGAATGTTCCTTGCAGTTAAACAGGTAAGAGATAAGGTTGCATTAAATATCAAAGAAGCATTAAAAGGTAATTTAAGCACAGAACTTAAAGCTGCTTTTGAAGACTGGCTTGAAAATACAGATAATGGAAAAGATACCAGAGAAAGAGCGGATAAAATAATAGAATTACTGGAAAATGAGAAAAAAGAAGATGCATTATTAAATGAAATATATGAAAATAAGGATTTTCTAATTAAGAGATCCCATTGGATGTTCGGTGGAGACGGATGGGCTTATGATATAGGCTACGGTGGATTGGATCATGTTCTGGCATCTGGGGAAGATGTGAATGTACTTGTACTTGATACAGAAGTTTATTCAAATACAGGTGGACAATCTTCAAAAGCAACTCCTACAGCTGCAGTGGCTAAATTTGCTGCCAGCGGCAAGAAAACCAAGAAGAAAGACCTTGGAATGATGGCTATGACTTATGGATATGTTTATGTAGCACAAATTGCCATGGGAGCAGATAAAAATCAGACATTAAAAGCTATCCAGGAAGCAGAAGCTTACAAAGGACCATCACTTATAGTAGCTTATGCACCATGTATAAACCATGGATTAAGAGATGGAATGGGTAGAAGTCAGAATGAATCTAAGAAAGCTGTTGAGTCTGGATATTGGGCACTATACAGATACAACCCAGAATTGAAGGAACAGGGTAAAAAATCCTTTAGTTTGGATTCTAAAAAACCAACCTCAGACTTTAAGGAATTCCTAATGGGCGAAGTTAGATATTCTTCCCTTGCTAAACAATTCCCAGAAACAGCAGAACAATTATTTGAAAAGACTAAAAAAGATGCCTTTGACAGAATTGCAGGTTATGAAAAACTGGCAAATGAAATATAATATATAAAAAAATGCTGGACTTATAGTCCGGCATTTTTTAAATTTAAAAATATTTTTTAAAAATACTTTTATTATAGTGCAATTAAGGTTAAAATTAGAACATAATAGTAAAAGGAGGTGAAGATTCCTGATAGACTGTGCGCAAAAAATATTCTAATTTTTAACATAATTGTGCTAAAAAGTAAATCAGGTAGACTTTATGGATAATGAAAATTTAAATAGCTGCGGCTGCGATTCTAAAGAAGAAAATTGTGGAGAGCATGAACATGAACATGATTGTGATTGTGGCTGCGATTGTGGAGAACATGAAAATCTCGTGGTGGATTTAGAAGATGAAAATGGAAATTTAGTTTCTTGTGAAATAATTGATGAATTTGAATATAAAGATAATCAGTATGTTTTAGTTCAAAATCCTGAAAATAATTCTGTATATTTATTTAAAGTAGAGATGGGAGACAATGGGGAAGAACTTATTATACCAGAGGATAAGGAATTTGAAGAAGCATCTGCCCACTATGCAGAGTTGGTAGAAGAGTCAGAGGATTAAGGCGTTTTTAAATAACTGATCTAAAATCAAAGACTGCAGACAATATTGTTGTTTGCAGCCTTTTATTATCTCCATTTTAGTATTTTTATATGAGGGTGTCTTTTTCTATAATTTATAAGATAGGGGTTTCCAACCATATTAAAAAGAGGTAAGTCAGATAGTGAATCTGAAAACATATAGGAGTTTTTAAAATCCACATCTATATTATCTTCTTTTAAAGATTTCATAAGTCTTTTTACTTTTTCTTCCCCTTTACAGTTTTCACCTGAGATTTTTTTATTGTGATTCCCATTCAGTATAGTAAATCTGGTGCCTATTATTTTATCTACTTCTTTTATTCTGTATAATTCATTTAAATAAAACTCTGCAGATGCAGATATAAGGTATATTTTATATCCTCTCTTTTTTAGTTTTTTTATAGTACTCAGGGCATCTTCATAAATTATTTTACTTAATCTTTTTTCATAAAATTCTTTTACTAGAAGTTTCATATCATTTTCGCTTATTCCATTTATAAATGCAATGAAATTTTCCTTGGCCTTTGACGCAGGAAATAGTTTTATGAGATATAAAATAGCAGAAAAAATACTAAAAGGTGCATATATTATAAGTCTAGGATACTTTTTCACCATAAATATGTAAAATTCCATTAAAGTCTCCCTTTTGGTCAAAGTAAAATCTACATCAAATATAGCCAGTTTTTCCAAGTAAATCACTCCTTCATACTATAATATGATATCATAAATTTAAAAATATTTAAAAATATAATTTATATTTTTACATAGAGTGTATTTTAAATAAATAATGTCGATAAAATAAATAAGAAATTATAAGGTGAATTTGACATGTTGTCAGATAAAATATAAACAATTTATTAGTATACTTAAGGAAAAATTTTTCAGATAATGATAAAATAAAATATAAATAATGTTAATATTTGATTAAATTTATTTAAAAGAAGGGATTAAAATGGAACAATATTCAAATAAATTTTTTTTGTATAATGATGAAATAAAAAACAAAGGAGAATCTCTAGAGGATATATCATATAAGGGAAAATCTATCTATGAAGTTATAAGGATAATAGATGGTAAACCTCTATTTTTGGAACCTCATTTAAAGCGCATGGAAAATTCTTGTAAAATAACTGGTTTAAAGATCTGGCTTACAGGAGATGAGATTAAAAATAGAATAAAAAAGCTGGTGGAAGTGAATAAGGCTTATATTGGAAATATAAAAATTATTTTTAATTTTTCTCGTGAAAATGTATTTGTGGCATATTTTTCAAAACATTTTTATCCACCTCTAAAATATTATAAAACAGGGGTAGATACTATCTTTTTTCACGGGGAAAGAGAAGATCCCAATGCCAAAGTAATAAATACTGCATTTAGGGAAAAAGTCAATGAAAAAATTAAAGAAAATAATGTGTTTGAAGCAATACTTGTAGATAATGAGGGAAATATTACAGAAGGAAGTAAGTCCAATATATTTATGATAAAAGGTGAAAAGGTAATAACTGCTCCGGTGGGAGATGTACTTCCAGGGGTTACAAGAGATGTTATAATAAAAATTTGTAAAGATATGGGGCTTGAAGTTGAGGAGGAAAAAATAAATTATAAACAAATAGAAAGGTTTGATGCTCTCTTTATATCAGGCACTTCTCCTAAGGTACTGCCTATAAAAAGGGTAGAAAATATAGCCTTCCATTCCCCTGAAAACAAGGCGCTTATAAGTATAATGAATGCATATGACCATGAGATGGAAAAGGATATAAAAAGCTTTACATATTCTGAAATTTAAGGAGGGAAAATATGAAAAAAGTATTTCAGGACACTTCACTGGAAAATTGTCTGCAGCTTGCAAGATATGAATTAAATATACCAGAGGATAAATTGGAGTATAAAGTACTTGAAAATAAAAGATCCTTTTTTAGGAGAAAAGTAGTAATAGAGGTGACCTATGGTGAGGAGAAAGTAGAAGAAATTTCTAAAGAGGAAGAAGAGGATAAATTAAATGAGGATCAAGGTACTGTAAAAGTTATAGAAGGTAAGATAATTGTAAAAGACCCTATAGATGGGGAAAAGCCAGCTGTAATAGTAAAGGGAGAACATATGTCCATTTTTGTGGATGGAGTTGAAATAAAAGAAGAATGTGAAGTTTTAAACAGCAGTAATATAGAAGTGATCTTAGAAGAAAATGTTCCTAAAAGGGAACTGAAGATAGATATTTCAGGAGATGCCATGGAGGCTTATGCAAAGGTTAATTACACATCTAAAAATGTTTATGTACTTAAAGATACAAAAGAAAGCAACAAATTAAATCTGGAAGTTTATATAGTTGAAACTGTGGAACCTCCTAAATACAATGAAAGTGACGTAAAAAATGAACTTGTAAGTAATAAAATTGTTTATGGCATAATTGAGGAAAATTTTAAGGATGTTCTAGAAAGTGGAAAAAGAGTATTAATAGCAAAAGGTAAAAAGCCTGTAGATGGGGAAGATGATGTTATAAATATCAACTTTCAAGATTCTGTAGACTTCAAAGAGGATGTGGGAGGGAATATAGATTTTAAAAGTATAGGCATTGTAAGTACTGTAAAAAAAGGTGATATTATTGCTGAAAGGCATAAAGGATTTGAAGGGGAAAATGGATTCGATGTAAATGGGAAAACTTTAAAATTTAAAAAAGCTAAACATAAAAAACTTACTGCAGGACAAGGGTGTATGATTAAAGATGAGGATAAAGTTGAAGCAGTTATAGAAGGAAAGCCTTTTATAAAAAATGGTACTTTTTATGTACATCAGGTTCATGAAATCAGTAAGGATGTGGATTTAAGTACGGGTAATATAAAGTTTACAGGAGATGTAATAGTACAGGGTAACGTAAAAGAAGGAATGGAAGTTGAATGTGGAGGCAACCTTAGTATATATAAAGAAGTAGAAAGAGCTAAGATTAAAGCCGTGGGGGATATTTTAATAAATGGAAGTATTGTGGGCTCGGAAATATATGGTGGGGGAGATTGTGTAAATAAAATCAAAACCATAGATCACCTTTTGGAATTTAAGGTTAACCTGGAAGAGATGATTGAAGCCGTGAGAGAAATAAAAATGTATGATCTACTTGGCAAAAATAAAAAAGATGGGGAGATAATAAAAATATTATTGGAAAATAAATTTAAAGGACTTTTAAAGCTTGGAATAAATATAATTGCGGATTTAAATATGGACCCTGAAGAATGTGAACAAAATTTAGCAAAGGAAATAGTAAAAATTATAAGGACAAGTTTTATGGGTATGGGACCTATAAATATAAAAAACTACTCAGAGTTAAATTATCTAAAAGAAAAAATTGAAGCTGAAATTGAACATTTAAATGAATGTCTTGCTCTTCCTGTAAATTTAACTATAGCCTATTGTCAGGATTCTCATATAGAAAGTTCCGGAAGCGTAGTAATCACTGGAAAGGGGGAGTATATATCTGAAATTACTGCAAATGATTCTATTGAATTTTTGCAGGAAAGAAGTGTAGCAAGAGGGGGAACATTAAAAGCGAAAAAAGAAATTAAATGTAAAATTGTAGGTAGTATGGCAGGAGTGTCTACAGTACTTCATGTAGAAGATGGAGGACATATATGGGCGGATATTGCATATCACAATACTGTAATCAAAGTGGGAAAGAAAAAAGTTATGTTGGATTCTCCAAGTAAAAATTTGCATGCTTATTTTAATGAAGGCAATATTGTAGTAGACAAATTTCTTCTCTAAAAACCTATTATAAATACATGAAATTATGCTATAATTGTGTAACAAATTGAATTAAATGCTAGTTTTAAATATTATTTAAGGAGGATATTTGAATGAGCCAGGAAGAAATAAAAGTATTAATATTTAGTATAAATGAAGAATATTATGCTACGGATATTATGGAAATAGAGAGAATTCTAGGATATGAAGAAACTACAAAATTACCGGATTCTCCTGATTTTGTAGATGGAGTCATAAATTATGAGGGAAATATACTTCCTGTAATATGCCTTACCAAAAAATTTGGATTTAGTGGAGAGGAGAAAAGGGACGAGTCTAAGATTATAGTTACAAAACAAGACGGAAATAAGATAGGTATAATAGTTGATGTGGTATCTGAAGTAAGGGATGTAAATGTAAGCAGCATTGAAGCTCCGCCGGATATAATAGCTGGAATATCTAAAAGATATATTAAGGGACTTATTAAAATAAATGATAAAATAATAATATTTTTAAATCTTTCTAAAATATTAACAGAGCAAGAGAAGGAACTTATATAATTTAAAATTGAAAGGTGCAATATTTATGGAGATAAAAGAGATAAAGGTAGGAATAGCAGATATGAATACTGCCGGCTCCCCTCATAGACTTATAACTATAGGTCTTGGTTCCTGTGTTGGTATAGCTTTGTATGATAAAGTGAAAGGTATAGGTGGACTAGCACATATAATGCTGCCGGACAGCACACAATTCAGTAATATAAAAAACCCTGTAAAATTTGCGGATTTAGCTGTCCCTCTTTTAATAAAAGATTTAGAAAAATTAGGAGTAAATAAAAGAAATTTAAAAGCCAAAATAGCAGGTGGAGCATCTATGTTTAATTTTTCAGATAAGAGCATGATTATGGATATAGGCAATAGAAATAGTGCTGCGGTGAAGAAAATATTAGAAAAATGTTCTGTTCCTATATTATCCGAAGATCTGGGAGGTAATAAAGGAAGGACTATGATATTTGATACCTCCCAGGGTGGGGTAAAAATACGTACTGTAGGAATGGGAATAAAAGAAATTTAAAATTTAATGGAGTGATAATAGTTTGAAAAAGATTAAGGTTTTAGTAGTAGATGATTCAGCACTTATGAGAAAAATTATCTCAGACATGATAAAAGAGGACAGTTCCATAGAAGTAATAGGTACTGCCAGAAATGGACAGGATCTTATGGATAAATTTTCTTCTAATTTTTATAAAACTATGCCAGATGTAATAACCATGGATGTAGAGATGCCAAAAATGGATGGCATAACTGCACTTGGAGAGCTTAAAAAGAAAAATATAGATATACCTGTAATAATTTTAAGTAGTATTTCAAAAGAAGGTACAAAGCTCACCATGGAATGTTTAGCAGCAGGAGCCTTTGATTTTTTACCTAAACCCTCTGGAACCATATCCCTTGATATAGATAAAGTAAAAGTTGAATTGATACAAAAAATTAAAGTGGCTTATTTTGGTACATCCAATCAAAATAGTCCTATTAAAACCATAAGTGCAGCTGAAAATAAAAGTTATAAAGAGATTGCCACAGTGCGTATTTCAGCTGAAAATACTAAAAAAGCAAGAGAGAGTAAATTTCAACCAGGAAGAATAGATGCTGTAGTAATGGGGGCGTCTACAGGAGGACCTAAGGCACTTACTTCAGTTATAACAGAACTGCCAAAAGATATAGGAGTGCCTGTATTTGTGGTACAGCATATGCCTGTAGGTTTTACCAAAGCTTTTGCAGAGAGGCTGAATTTAAGTTCTCATGTAAAAGTAGTAGAAGCACAAGAAGGAATGACTGCTGAAATAAATGTTGTATACATAGCTCCAGGCGGGTATCATATGGAAGTATGGAATGATAAAAAAATACACCTGAATAAAGAACCTGCAATATGGGGAGTGAGACCTGCGGTGGATAAACTATTTGTATCTGCCTCAAAGGTGTATAAGGAAAATATAGTTAGTGTAGTTTTAACGGGAATGGGAAAAGATGGTGCAGAAGGAACTGTGGAAATTAAAAAAAATGGAGGTATCACCATATCGCAAGATGAGGCTACCTGTACCATTTATGGCATGCCAAAAGTTGCATATGAAACGGGAAAAGTAGATTTGGTTTTACCGCTAAATGATATAGCAAAAGAAATGTTGAAAATAATAACATCTGGTAGGAGGTAGACTTTATGGATATGGCTTATTTTGAGCAGTGGGTTTTAAAAGAATTCAATATAAATCTGTCAGCCTATAAATCAAATCAACTGCATAGAAGGATAAATAGTTTGATGTCCAGGGTGGGAGTAAGCAGTATAGATGAATATGTAATGCTTTTAAAAAAAGATGGTTCTCAAAGACAAAAATTTTTAGATTTCATTACAATAAATGTATCTGAATTTTTTAGAAATCCTGATATATTTGAAGAACTTAAAGTTATGCTGAAACAAGAATTGCTCCCCAAAAACAGCTCTTTAAAGATATGGAGTGCAGCTTGTTCAATTGGGGCAGAACCTTATTCCATAGCTATATATCTAAATGAATTATCTAGAGGTGCAAGGCATAAAATACTGGCTACAGATATAGATAATACTATAATTGAGAGGGCTAAAAAAGGAGAATATACAATATCTGAAGTAAAAAATGTAAGTAAGGAGTATTTGAGTAAATATTTTACTTTACGAGATGATAAATATATTATAAATTCTGATATAAAGAGTTTAGTTAATTTCAAAAAGCACGACTTAATATTAGAGAGTTATGAAAGTAATTTTGATTTAATAGTATGCAGGAATGTGGTAATATATTTTAATCAAGATATAAAAAACAACATATATAAAAAATTTAGCCAATCCTTGAAAAAAGGCGGGTTATTGTTTGTTGGAGCTACTGAAAGTATATATAATTTTAAGGATTATGGCTTTGAGAAAGCTTCTACCTTTATATATAGAAAGCTATAGGGAGGGAAAAAAATGGATACATCACAGTATATGTCTATGTTCCTAGAAGAAGCAATGGACAATCTGCAGATTTTAAATGAGTCACTACTTCAACTTGAACAAGAGCCTCACAACATAGACAAAGTAAATGAAATTTTTAGAGTTGCACATACATTAAAGGGAATGGCGGCTACCATGGGATTTAATGAAGTGGGAGAGTTAACACATAAAATGGAAGATGTATTGTCCAGGTTTAGAGATGGCAAACTAAAGGTTACTCAAGATGTGGTGACAGTTTTATTTAAATGTCTGGATACCCTTGAGCAGATGATAAAAAATATAGAAGATGGTGTGGAAGAAGAAGTTCCTATAAAGGGTATCATAGAAGAACTGGAGAATATAGCTAATTTACAAAATGATGATAAAGAGAAAGAATCAAAGGAAGATATACAGGAAGAAAAACAAAATGACAGTGCAAAGGGTACTAAAAACATACAGGTAGAATTAAATGAATATGATATAAACGTAGTTAAGCAGGCCCGAGATAAAGGATTTAATTCTTATCAGATAAGGGTAACTATTAGTGAAAATACCCTGCTGAAATCTGCTAGAGTATTTCTTATATTCAAGAGTCTTGAGGAAATGGGGGAGATAATTAAATCTGTTCCAAATACAGAAGACCTGGAAAATGAAAATTTTGATTTTGAAGTAGACCTTACCTTTGTTACCACAAGTGATGAAAATAAAGTGTATGAAAATCTGATGAATATATCTGAAGTGGAAGAGGTGTCCATAGAAAAAATAGATATAGAAGCAGAAAAGATAAAAAAGATGCAGATTAAAGATAAACAAAGTGAGCAAATAAAGTCCATAATTCAAAAGGAGGCTTCATCCAAAGTAGAGGATATAAAGCCAAAGCCTGCCCTTGTACCTGATAAAGACAAAGGAAATAAAAAGGCGGCAAAAAAAGAACCACACAAAAAGGTGCATCAGTCTGTGAGAGTGGATTTAGAGAGACTGGACAAATTTATGAATATGGTATCAGAGCTTGTTATAAATAGAACAAGACTTGAACAGATAAGCAGTAACTATAAATTGAATGAATTAAATGAAACTTTAGAGCAAGTGGCCAGAACTACTTCAGATCTTCAGGATCTGGTTATGAAAATTAGAATGCTGCCCCTTGATACGGTATTTAACAGATTTCCAAGGATGATAAGGGATTTATCTGTGGAACTTGACAAAGAAATGGAGCTCGTAATTGAAGGAGCAGATACAGAACTTGACAGAACTGTAATAGATGAAATAGGGGAACCTTTGATCCATCTCATTAGAAATGCGGCAGATCATGGTATAGAATCAAAAGAGGAGAGAATATCAAAAGGTAAAAATCCTGTTGGAAAAATAAGTCTTATCGCCTATCAGGAGGGTACCAAGGCAGTAATAAAAGTTGTAGATGATGGAAGTGGAATACCTGTGGACAAAGTAAGAGAAAAGGCAGAAAATATGGGTATAAACACCGAGGGTATGTCAGACAATGATGTGAGAAACCTCATATTCTTGCAGGGATTCAGCACCAATACTGAAGTAACGGATATTTCAGGCAGGGGAGTAGGTATGGATGTAGTCAAGACAAAGATATCCGCCCTGGGGGGAACTGTAGATGTGGTAAGTGAAAAGAATGAAGGCTCTGCCTTTGTAATAAGACTTCCTCTTACACTTCAGATAATACAGGTGTTGTTGGTAGGAGTAGGAAATGAGACTATGGCAATATCCCTAAGTTATGTGGATAGAGTTATAGACTATAAAGAGGACTTGATAAAAATGACCAACAATAAAGAGGTCATAATATACAATGGAAATGTAATATCTCTTGTAAGGTTATATGATAAACTAAGAGTTGAAAAATCTAAAAACAATAAAAATTATATAGTAATAGTTAAAGTAGGGGAAAAAACTGTGGGACTCATGGTAGATTCACTGCTTGGACAAAGAGAAATGGTTATAAAACCTCTTGGAAAAACATTACAAAATCTGAAGGAATACATGGGAGCAACAATACTTGGAGATGGTCTTGTAACATTGATATTGGATGTTGCTGCTCTGGTATAAGGAGGATATATATGGACTACAAAAGCCTTACATCCATGCAGCTTGATGCACTAAGAGAAGTTGTAAATATAGGCACGGGAAATGCAGCTACAGCCTTATCCCAGCTTATAAATAAAAAGGTGGATATTACAGTGCCAGATGTAAATATAGTACCCTTTGACGACATCTTTACCAGTATTGAGGGAGATGAAATAGTTGTAGGAGTTATAGTAAGAATTTTAGGAGATGCACCGGGAAATATATTATTCATATTTGAAAAAGAAACTGCCCTTGAGCTTATCTCTATGTTAATGGGTTATAAAGAAGAATATTTAAATGATATGGGAAACTCAGTGCTTTGTGAGGTAGGCAATATAACATCCAGTTCTTATATGAATGCAATATCCAAACTTACGGGACTGTACATGATACCTTCAGTGCCTGCAGTTACATGTGATATGCTGGGAGCAATACTTTCCACTACATTTATAGAGTCTGGACAGTTTGATGAATATGTGCTGGATATAGAAACATTGTTTATACAAAATAATTCTAAGATAAGCGGACATTTTTATTATGTCCCTATGCCTGGTTCACTTGAGAAAATTTTTAATGCTTTAGGAATATGATAATATTAGTAGTAAATAGTTTGGAGGGAAAAAAATGGCTAAAATATTAATTGTGGATGATGCTGCATTTATGAGAATGATGATAAAGGATATACTGGAGAAAAATGGTTTTGAGGTAGTAGGGGAGGCAAATAATGGTATAAAAGCTGTGGAGTTATATAAAAAGGAAAAACCGGATGTGGTTACCATGGATATAACCATGCCTGATATGGATGGCATTGAAGCTGTAAAGCAAATAAAAGCTTTTGATGCCAGTGCAAAGATAATAATGTGTTCTGCCATGGGACAGCAGACTATGGTTATGGATGCCATAAAAGCAGGAGCTAGAGATTTTATAGTAAAACCGTTCCAGCCAGACAGAGTACTGGAAGCTATAAATAAAGTTGTAGCGTCTTAAAAATTAAAGTGAAATTTTAAGATTTAAATTTTTGAATTTATATAAAGATAGCATGGTTTATAACGAAAACATTAAAGTGGATAAAATTTTTATTAAACTTTAATGCAGTGCAGATAAATATTTGTATGATTTAAACAAAAAAAGTTAAACCTGCTATTTTATGTATAAATGTTATTTATATACATAGTCTTGTATATCTCTATAAAGGGAGGGGTAAATATGCAGGTTGTTATATTCGGATTAAACAATGAGCAATTTGCTGTAGAAACAGCCAAAGTTCAAAGTATAAATGATGCTATGGAAATAACTAGAGTTCCTAAGGCACCAACTTATATAAAAGGTCTTATAAATTTAAGGGGAAATGTGATATCCCTTTTAGATATAAATTTTTTAATGGATATTCCTAAAAATGACAGAAGCGAAGGAAATGTAATAATACTTGAAATGGAAGATGAACTGGTAGGAATAAGTGTAGATCAAGTAGATGAAGTTTTAGATTTAGAAGATAGCATTGTAGAAAAGGAAAATGATGAGAAAAAGCAGGCCTATATAAAAGGAATAATAAATTTAAAAGACAGAATAATTACCTTGATTGATATAGATAAGCTTCTTTCGGATTAAATTGACCTTTACGTTTATTAGTTTCATATACTTGAAATTTTCTCGAGAAATGGGGGAAGAAAATGGCAGATGTATTATCGCAGAATGAGATAGACGCCCTTCTTGCGGCTCTTTCCACAGGGGAACTTACCCCGGATGAGGTACCTCAGGAGGAGGAACAGCAGAAGGTAAAACCTTATGATTTTAGGAGTCCCCAGAAATTTTCCAAAGATCATATAAGAACTCTGGAGCTTATTCATGACAACTATGCCAGAATAATTTCCAATTATTTAACTGCACAGGTTAGAAGCAATGTAAAAGTAAAAGTAGAATCCGTGCAGCAAATAACTTATGAAGAGTTTATTCATTCTGTGCCAAACCCTACTATTTTGACCATATTTAAAATGCCGCCTTTAAGTGGAACTGTATTGTTTGAGATAAACCCTCAGTTTGTGTTTGAGATTATAGATTTACTTCTGGGTGGAAGTGGAACAGGAAAATATAAGGCCAGGGAATTTACAGATATAGATAAGAATATTATAAAAGTGGTAAATGAAGGACTCATATCAAACTTGAAATTGGCCTGGGAAGATGTAATGGAAGTGGAAACGGAAGTAGAGGGAATAGAGACAAATCCTGCACTGAATCAGACCCTTGCACCTAATGATCCCATTGCTCTTATAAGTTTTTCAGTGGAACTTGGTAAAAGTACTACCTTCATAAATATATGTATTCCTTATTTAAGTATAGAAAAAGTACTTGACAAACTAGTGGTTCAATACTGGTTTCAAGATGGAGATGAAGAAGTGCTGGCTGAATCCCGGGAAAAACTTAGAGAGAGATTAAACATAGTAGGAATTCACCTTACAGCGGTCCTTGGAACTGTAGAAGTAACGGTAAATGAATTCTTGAATTTGAATATAGGAGATGTACTGACATTGAAGGAGAAAACTACAGATCCTGTGAAACTTATGCTGGAGGATAAGATATACTACTATGGAAAACCTGGCATAATAGGGAAAAATATGGGGATTGAAATATTGGATATTATAGATAAGGATGTGGAAAATTATGAGTAATGGCTTCCTTTCACAAGAAGAAATAGATGCACTTTTAAATGGGGGACAAGAAGATGAAAATACTTCTCCATCGGAAGCAGCAATAGAAAGTGAAGATGGGTCAGAATTGTCAGATGTAGAGAAAGATTTACTTGGGGAAATAGGCAATATATCCATGGGTTCTGCATCCACAGCACTTTCTACAATAATAAACCAACAGGTAAATATAACTACTCCGGTGGTGACTTTGACCACACTGAGAAAATTAAAAGATGAATTTGAAATTCCAAATGTGGCACTGGAAGTTAAATATACAGCAGGCATAATCGGGGAAAATCTCCTGGTTATGAAGGTTACAGATGCCTATGTAATAGCAAATCTTATGATGGGTGGAGAGGGAAAAATTGAAGGGGAAGTGAAAGAACTAGGTGAGATAGAAACCAGTGCGGTATCTGAGGCCATGAATCAGATGATAGGGTCTGCAGCCACTTCCATGGCAACCATGTTTATGAGGGAAATAAATATTTCTCCTCCTGTATCCAATATATGGGATGATGCTACAGAACCTTTGTCCCAGGAGATATCAGAGGATGAAACTATTATAAAAGTATCCTTTTCTCTTAAGATTGGGGAATTGGTGGACAGTAATATAATGCAGTTATTCCCGGTGAATACGGCTAAAAAGATAATTGCCATAATGATGGGAAAAGAGGAAGAAGAAAAGGAAGAAGAAAAAGTAGAAGATTCTAAACCAGCAGCACCTGTTAAAACTGAAAATACTAGTTCACCTTCTAAAAGTCCGCAGCCGCAGGCGGAAGCTTCAAGTAATATATATGAAAAACCTATAGAAACCAATATAAACAAACAGCCTGTGGAGGTGCAAAAGGCAGTATTTCAGTCTTTAGATGCTGCTCCTTCAAAAGGTAATATACCAAGAAATATAGATCTGATACTGGATGTACCACTTGAAATATCTGTGGTTCTTGGGAGGACTAAAAAGAGTATCAAAGATATTTTAAATCTTGGTACAGGTTCTCTGGTGGAGTTGGACAAACTAACAGAAGAACCGGTGGAAATATTGGTAAATGGAAAAAAGGTAGCTTATGGAGAAGTAATTGTAATAGATGAAAATTTCGGGGTGAGAATAAAGAGCATTATAAGTAGTGAAGATAGAATTAGTTCTCTTAAATAGAGGACATCGGATCTTAATTTAAGCAGAGGTAATTCTCTGCTTTTAATCTTTTATATTATTAAATTTATGGCTTCATTAAAGTGGGAAGATAAAGGGATTTTGGCATAAAATTAACCTATTTATCTTCTTATAAAAGTATAAATATTAAATTTATATACCCGATAATATTAGTAATTATTACAGAAGAACATGTAAAGCTGTTAAGTTTGAGGAGTGTATTTTATATGAAGATTAATGGAATCAGTTTAAACAAAATATTGAATATCTATGAAAAAAGTAAAAAAGAATATGAAACAACCAGGGCTGCAGGGCAAAAAGATTCCATTGAAATTTCATCCCTTGGAAAGAGTTTAAGTTCTTATGTTAAGGGGGATGAAACCATAAATTCTAAGGAAAAAGTAGAAAATATCAAAAAAGCTGTGGAAAATGGCACTTATAATGTGGATAAGAAATTAGTTGCGGCTAAAATTATAGAAGCTATGAAGGGAAAATTGTAATATGCCCCACAGGGGAGGTGAAACAGTTTGCTTTTAGAATTAAAGCATATAATGGAAGAGGAATATACAGTTTTAAAAAAGCTCTTGGAAGCCTTAAGAGAACAAAACAGATATCTTGTAAGAAGAGAAGCCTTTAATTTAGATAAAATAGTAAAAATACTGGAGGAGAGAAGCAAAAACGTAGCTCTTCTTGAAATGAAGAGAAGAAAACTTACTAAAAACAGACCTATGAGAGAAATAATAGAAGAAGCAAAGGACGACAATTTAAAAAAGATTTATGAAGACATAGTAGAAGTACTTCAAAAAATGCAATTTCAAAAGGATACCAATGAAGCACTTATAAAGCACGGTATGATTTTTACCCATCAGATGTTAAGAGCTCTTAATCCAAATGTGGAGGCAAAGACCTATAATTCCATTGGAAGGAGCAGATGATTAAGACAATTCACAATTCACAGAGCACAATTCACAATTTATAAAAATTAAATTATGGATTTTTCTACGAAAAATCTTCCTCAACTGTGAATTGTGAATTGAAAACTGTGAATTGAAAAAAAGGAGATGATTAAATGCCGGGGTTGTTTTCAATATTTAATACGGCAAAAAGCGGACTCTTTGCCCAGCAGACCTCAATAAATGTTACTTCACACAATATAGCAAATGCAGAAACAGAAGGGTATTCAAGGCAGAGAGCTACACTTGTTACTACTACTCCTTACACCATGCCTTCCATGAATGCGGCAACTATTGCAGGACAGCTGGGAACGGGAGTAACGGTAGCATCCATAGATAGAATAAGGGATAGTTTTTTAGACTACCAGATAAGAGTGGAAAATGGAGTTAACGGTCATTATACTGCTAAGGATAAATATTTAAGTCAGGTAGAAAATGTATTAAATGAGCCCACAGACAGTGGTATATCCTCTCTTATGAGTGAGTTTTTTAATTCCTGGCAGGATCTTTCATCCTCACCCCAGAACACCAGTACAGTAGCTCAACAGGCATATCAGCTTACCAATGATTTAAACAGCGTTTATTCTCAGCTTACAAGTATAAAAGACAATGCTAAAAGTGAAATAAAAAGTGCAGTAGTGGATATAAACGGTATGCTTACTCAGATTTCACAGCTAAACCAGCAAATAAAGGATGTAAAGATGTCCGGCAATAATCCAAATGATCTTATGGACAGTAGAGATCTACTGCTGGATCAATTAAGTGAGAAATTTGGCATAAGTATTGATCCTAGAAAGTATGAGGGAATAGATGTAACCACCTCCAACAGTTCCATATATGGAGATGCAGATGACAATGGTGCGGCACCTTTGATTTCAGAGGGAGGCTCCCCTCTTAACATAGTCCAGGCAAATGATGCAGATAATATAAACGTGGCCACTTTTTCCTGTGTCACCAGCATAACTAAAAAGACAGATGCTGATGGAACCACTGGAAAAGCCACCTATGAGGTATCTTATTACAAAAAAGGAGATACACTTTCAGACGATAATAAGGTTACTATTTATGTAAGTATGACTGAAGAGGAAGCAGACAAATTAGATACAAGCAGGGTGCTCTGGGCCAATAATGAAGGAACTGCCTACAAGGTGAAAGATGGGAAAGATGCTTCTGGAAAAGACGCCAAAGTAATTGACGGCAGTTTAAATAATAACAGTACCACAGTTGACAGTCCTATAAGTTTTAACCAGCTGGCACTTTTTACACCCCCTTCTGGAGAATTAAAAGGATATGTATCTGTTCAAAATAATGTGGCAGAATATCAAGATGAGCTTAATAGGCTAGCAAAATCCCTTGCTGTTTCAGTAAATGCCATAGTAAGTCAAAGCAGCACCTGGGTGGCAGATAACAGCGGTTCCCCTGAGGGAGGAATCAATAATTTCTTTGTAAATGGAGATACTGATGGAAATAACTCTGAGGAGGATGAAAACAATATAAATGCAGGCAATATAACTGTAAATATAGATATATTAAACGACCCATCCAAGATAAAAATAGCTACCAAATATGATTCAAATGGAAATTCTCTGGGCACCGATACAGACAGCAACAGGGCACTGGCTATAGCACAATTGGCAAACAGTCTTATGAATATTCAAAGCGTTACAGAAGATTCCTCAAGAGAAGATCTCATAGGAGATATTTTTGCTACAAAGGACACTTTAAATAATGTGTATGCTGTAGGAAGTGTGAATGGCGGTTCAACTTTGGATAATTATTTTAATAATCTGGTAAATAAGGTGGGCATGCATGAGGAAGAAGCTAAAAAGCAGGTAGATTATGAAGCTACCCAGCTTGAGAGCTTTACCCAATCCAGAGAATCCACATCAGGGGTTTCACTAGATGAGGAAATGACAAATCTCATACAGTTTCAACACTGCTATCAGGCCAATGCAAAGATGATATCCACTGTAGATGAACTTTTGGATGTGGTAATAAATGGACTTAAACGATAATTCACAGAGCACAGTTCACAGTTTAGGAGGATTTTTCTATGAAAAATCTATAATTATGTAATTTCTATGAATTGTGAACTGTGAATCGTGAATTGAATTCGGTATATTTATTTTTAATTTAGTTAATATTTAAGATGAATATTAACTAAAGAGTTTAAAAGTGAGTTCGAATTTAATAGAAGAAAAATCTTTTCGATTTGCAGTTGAAATAGTAAGCTTATATAAGCAGTTATATGAGAAAAACAGAGAATATATTTTGTTTAGGCAGCTTCTTCGCTCAGGAACAAGCATTGGAGCAAATGTTAAAGAAGGATTAAAAGGGCAATCTAAAAAAGACTTTTTATCAAAAACGAATATAGCATTAAAAGAAGCTAACGAAACAGAATATTGGATGGAGTTATTAATCAGAACGCATTATGTAAGTGAAGAAAATAAACTGTTGAAAGAATGTAAGGAAATATGTAAAATATTAAGTTCAATAGTTAAAACAACAAGAAAAAACTGTGAACTCTAAAATAGTGAATTGTGAACTAAAAATTGTGAATTGAACAAGAAAGGGAGGTAAAGTTTTGAGAATAACAAATAAATACCTTACAAATAGTTTTCTTTCAGATATGAAGAAAAATCTTAATAATTTAAATAAAATACAAGGGCAACTCTCCTCTACTAAAAATTTTTCCAAACCCTCTGATGATCCCTTGAATGTACAAAAGTCAATGCAGCTTAATACTTCCATAACTGCAAACAGTCAATATGGTACAAACATAAAAACAGCACTGACCTGGATGGACACTACAGATGTTACTCTAGGGCAAATAGGAACTGTCCTCGGTAATATAAGGGATAATTTAGTAAAAGCAGGGAATGTAACATATGGACAGGATGACAGGGATAAAATCAATGATGAAGTAAACCAGCAGGTATCCCAACTGGCACAGCTTTTAAATACAAATTTGGGAGGAGAATATATATTTGGAGGTACTCAGGGACTATCAAAGCCTGTGACCACAGAGACATATAGTATAACCCGGCAAGTAACAGATGATAATGGCAATACAACCACTGATATCTATGAAGGGTGTATTTCTTTGAAATATGCAGACAAGGATGGAAGTGTATTGGAAGCACTTCCTCAGGTGGTATCAGATGATTTTAATGTAAATAACTGGACTGGAAAATCTATAACTTTTAATGTAAAGGGCAGTTCAGATTCAACAGGTACGGATTATTCATTAAGCGTAAATTCTTCAGATAAAACAGTAGATGATGTGGTAAAAGATTTAAATAGCCAGATACAGAATAATTCTAATCTTAAAGATAGAATAAATGTAGTAAAAACCAATGATGGGAATATAAAATTTTTAGCTGTAGATAAAAGTGACATCATAAAAATTACTACAGATATATCAGATATGGCATCTAGTTCCGATAAACAACTTTCAAGTGTAGCCATGGACAATATAGCTTTAGATAAAAATATAGAAGTGTCTCAGGGAGTAGTTTTAAGTTATAATGCTACAGCAGTAGAAGTAATGCAGTATGGAGAAGGACAAGGAAATGATATAAGGACACTTATGGACAGAATAGTACATCACTTAGCTGGACAGGTAGAATCTAATACAGATTCAAGCGGTAATACCGTAGATGAAAATACAGCTGGTGCCATACTAGGCTCTGATGGGAAGTATTATATATGGAAAGAGGATGAAGCAGCAGCAAAAGGAAAACTTACAAATGAAGATCTTGCGGATATAGATGCAGCTTCAAAACAGGTACTTAAGGTTCGTTCTGAAATAGGAGCAAAAGAAAAAAGGATGGAAGATTTAAGTGATCAAAATAGTTCTACAAAGATAAATTTAACTGAAACTCTTTCTAAAATAGAGGATATAGATGTAACGGAGAAAACCGTGGAGTATGCCACTATGATTACAGTATATATAGCCTGCCTTCAAACCAGTGCAAAAATAATGCAGTCTACTCTTATGGATTATCTTAATTAAATGGAAGCTTTAAAGAAGGAGAAGGACTTATGAAGTTAAATACGAAATACCACGGGTTATTGGAATATGATGAAAAAAATATTGTAGTTTTTAGAAAAGGTATTCCGGGTTTTGAACATTTAAAAAAATTCATACTGGTTCCTGCAGAGGAAAACAATTTATTTTATATACTTCATTCTATTGAAGATGAGAATATTGGAATTATAGTAGCGTCCCCTTTTGATATATTAAAGGACTATGAATTTGAACTAAATGAAGATAAGACAGCTGAATTAAAAATAGAAAATATGGAAGATATTTTTATAGTAAATACAGTTACTTTAAATTCTGTATTAGAGAATATAACTATTAATTTAAAAGCTCCCATAGTAATAAATATAAAAGAGAACATTGGGGAACAATTAATACTGGATAAGGTGGAATATCCTATAAAATACCCACTTTTTAAGGGGGAGGTCAGTTGTTAGTTATAAGCAGAAAAAAAGGAGAATCGCTGCTCATAGGGGAAGATATAGAAATAACAGTTACAAAAATAGAAGAGGGTGCTGTTAAACTTTCCATATCTGCACCTAGAAGTGTTACCATACTTAGAAAAGAACTTTACAGGGAGATAGAAGAGGAAAATAAAAATTCAGCAGCTTCAGATATAAGTGTATTAAAAAAATTAAAAGGTAAAAAGTAAATTTTAAGAGGTGTTTTGGCATGGAAGTTAAGGATATAGGTCAGGGAAGACAAGTATCTTTTGATACATCTGGTAACAGTGAAAGTAAAGTAATTTCTGCTGATGTAGTTTCAGTAGATGATAATATTGGTACTAGAGATAAAAATATAGATTCAAAAGATACAAAAAAAGCTGTAGACAAGCTAAATAAGTTATTAGAGGATACACCTACTCATCTAGAATATGAGGTTTATGGAAAATTAAATGATATTGTGATAAAAGTAGTAGATGACAATACCACGGAAGTTATAAAAGAAATACCTCCCAAAAAGATAGTGGATATGGTAGATAAACTATGTGAACTGGCAGGACTTTTTATGGACAAGAAAGTCTAATAGTTTTTTCAATTCACAGTTAACAGTTCACAAATCACAATTTAATGCACAATACACAGTTCACAAATCAAAATTTTAGGATGATTTTTCTATGAAAAATCTATAATAGGCTATATGTAAACTGTGAATTAAAAATAGTGAATTGTAAATTGAATAAAACGGGGTGATTTTAATGGAATTTAGATTGAATAAAGTAGACCCGGAAGTTCGTCAAAGAGTAAAAGATACTACAAGTGCAGGAAAAGTCCACAATAAAAGAGGAATTTTTATAAACAAAGATTACAGAGATAGGGGAAAAGACAGACAGGGGGGGTTTAGTTCCGAGCTTAACAAGTATAAACAGGGAAAAAATAAAAAACCTATCCTAGTAAAAGCTGTTAAGACAGAAGAAGTACAGGTAGAGGCTTTTAAAGAACCAAAGGATAACATTTCAAGGGACAGGGAAAGAGGAACTATTTTAGATGTGAAGAAATAATGCATATTTATAATGCACAGTTCACAATTTTAGGATGATTTTTCTGTGAAAAATCTATAATAGGTTATATGTAAACTATAAATTAAAAATGTGAATTGTGAATTGAATAAAAGGAGGGCCTAGAATAATGTATACAGCTAATGCCTATAATGCATATAAAACCAACAGTATAAATTATGCATCCAAGGAACAGCTGCTTTTAATGCTGGTGGATGGAGCAGTTAAGTTTGTAAAAATAGGAAGACAGGCTATAGTAGATAAAAATATAAAAGAAGCCCATGAAAATATAATTAAAGCTGAAAACATATTTTATGAGCTTATGGCTACACTGGATGTTTCAAAAGCAGGAGATTGGGGACAATCGCTTATGAGTGTATATGATTTTATAGTGAGAAGACTTGTATATGCAAATATCAAAAAAGATGTAAAAATAATAGATGAGGTGATTCCATTAATAGAAAATGTAAAGGATGCTTGGAATAAGGCTTATAAGGTGTCTGTAGGAATGAATAAATGAATTTTTAGTTTCTGTGAATTAATAAAGAAGGAGAGATATATATGGCGTCATATAATAATAATATAATGAGAATGACAGGACTTGTTTCAGGACTTGATGTAGAAAGCATAGTACAAAGTCTAATGAAGACAGAACAGGCAAAAGTCGATAAAGTAAAGCAGCAGAAGCAATTATTACAGTGGCAGCAGGACACATATAGAAGTCTTATAGGTACTGTAAAAACATTTCAGAGCACCTATTTTGATGTTTTAAAGGGAAGTAGTTATATGCTGTCTTCTAAAAATATATCTGCATTGGCTGTTTCAGGTTCAGCAGATACAAATGGCATTACTGTATCTGCAGGGGCAGATGCAGTTTCTGGAAATTACAGTATTAATGTACAGCAGTTGGCTCAAAAGGCAACATATGTTTCAGATTCAGCTTTAAAAGTTCAGAATATGAGCAGTCCTGTTTATGGAGTAAAGATAGACAGCACTAACAATAAAATTACAATAAATGGTACTGAGATAACTCTTGATACTGAAGCAAAATATAGCAGTATAAATGATGTAGCAAGTGCCATAAATTCCAAAGTACAGGAGAATGACGCTTTAAAAGGCAAAGTGTCAGCAGCAGTAAACAGCAATGGAAAAATAGATTTTGAAAATCTTATAAAAATAGACGACAGTAACAAGGACATAACTGTAAATTATGACGGACACACCTATAAAGTTACATTGTCTGAGGGGAATTACACAAAGGATACTCTTGCATCTGCAGTTAGTTCTGCATTAAGCGGTAAAGCCTCTGAAGAAGATCCTTCTGTGAAATTTACCAGTGAGGCTTCTTTAACTGCTAAAAGTGATTTTTCAGGCTTTACTGTTGTGGATAAGGATAAGAATGAACTTGGAGGTGCAACAATAACTGCAGGGAGTACTACTGTGACTCCAATTGCAGTGGATCTCTCAGGTACAAGTGGTACTGAAGATAATCCTTCTAGAAGCAATGTAAAAGTTGATGGGAACTTGTTAAGTTATGATAATAAAATCATAGAAGGTTTTAATGACAGTTTTAATGTGAAAATAGGTGAAACAAATTATGGAATTAAGCTATCATCAGGAGCTGTGAGTGGTTTAAGTGATCTTGTATCTCGAATAAATACAGCACTGACAGGTAGTGGTATAAATTCGAATTATTTAACAGCACAACTATCGGATGGAAATACACTGCAGTTTAAGTCTGAATCTGCAGAGCAGGTGATAATTACAGCGGGTTCTACTGCAAGTGCAAATGGTGTAATTGGTGCTTCAAATTATCAGGAGCTTACGATGAGTACCTCTCAGAAGATGTCTGACTTGGTCAATGGAGCAGTCAGCTTTAAAGTAAATGGTGTAGATTTTAACTATGATTTTAATGATAGTGGTGAACAAAAAGATAAAACTATACAGGATATAATGTATGATATATCAAGTAAGTCAAATGTTAATATAAGTTACAGCCAGCTTACAGGAAAATTCAGCATATCATCTCAAAGTGAGGGTTCAAATAACACAATATCTGTTTCAGATGCTAGTGGAAATTTTATTAATACTCTGTTTGGAACAGGTAGTGTAAATGAATATGGAAATGATGCAATTTTAACTATAACTTCGCCTGGACAGGTGGCTATTAAAGTAACAAAAAATAGCAATAATTTTGTTATTGATGGAGTTAATTATCAATTAAATTCAAATACTACATTAAATCAGGATATAAGTTTTTCACTTAATTCAAATACAGATGAGATTGTAAAGAATATAGAAGGCTTTGTAGAACAATATAATTCCATGATTACGGCATTTAATGACCAATTAAATCAAAAAAGAAATTATAGTTACACTCCTCTTACTGATGATCAGAAAGCTGATATGAAGGATGATGATATAAAAAATTGGGAAGACAAAGCAAAGCAGGGACTTTTGAAAAATAATTCTGAATTGAATAATTTCATGATACAGTTAAGGCAGTCAATATATACACCTGTTGAGGGAGTTGGACTTTCTATGGCAGATATAGGCATAACTACTTCATCTGATTGGAGTGAAAATGGAAAATTAATTGTTGATGAGGATAAACTAAAAAGTGCCCTCCAGAATAATGGAGATAAAGTATCACAGCTTCTGACAAAGCAGACTTCCAGTGTAAATAAATATTACAGTCCTAATTTGACTTCATCCCAGAGGGATGAAAGATATAATGATGAAGGAGTATTCCAGAGAATAAATGATATAATACAGGATTATACAAGAACTACAAGAGATTCAAATGGAAGAAAGGGTATATTTCTTGAACAGGCAGGAATATCTGGGGATCTTTCAGATACTACCAATTATCTGACACAACGGATGAATGAAAAAGACGATCAGATAACCAAGCTTACAGATGCTATGAATGACAAGGAAAATAAATATTATGATCAATATTCCAAGCTTGAACAGGCATTGGTACAGCTCCAGGCACAGCAGCAGCAGCTTTTGGCACAACTTGGTCAAAGCAGTTAATTTAAGTTGAAGAGGTTGGTATGATATTATGAATTCACAATTAATTGAAGCTATGTCACAATACAAGCAACTCAGTTTTAAAATAATGAAGTATATAGAAGAGGGGAAATTGGATGAATTGAATAGCCTTTTTAACATAAGGCAAAAAATATTAGATTCTATTGAAAATATAGATTATACCTTGGAAGAGGGAAAAGAAGTATTTTTAAAGCTTGAATTGAGAAAATTGGACAGTAATATGGCGGAACTTATCAATAGAAAAAAAGATGAACTTGGAACTGATATGAAAGCATTTTTTAAAAGCAAGAATGCTTCAAATGCCTATAATAAAAATGGTATACACTCTTCAATTTTTTTTAATAAAAAAATATAAGAAAGTGTAAAGTATATATTAATATATACGATTTTATTAATAGGATACAATAAAACATAAAATTTAGACATGGATGTCTGAATTTCTAGAATCAAGGAGGAATAGATATGATAATAAATCATAATTTAAATGCTATGAATGCCCACAGACAGATGGGAATAAACACAGGTAATGGGGCAAAATCAATGGAAAAATTATCTTCAGGTCTTAGAATAAACAGGGCAGGAGATGACGCAGCAGGTCTTTCCATATCAGAAAAAATGAGAGCTCAAATAAGAGGTCTTAACCAGGCTTCAAGAAACTCACAGGATGGTATTTCCTTAATACAGACTGCTGAGGGTGCTTTAAATGAAACCCACAGTATTCTTCAGAGAATGAGAGAACTTGCAGTTCAGTCAGCCAGTGATACAAATGTTACTGTTGATAGATCAGCATTGAATGATGAAATGGGTCAGTTGATAGATGAAATAGATAGAATAGCAAATGCTACCCAGTTCAATGAACAGGATATACTTAAAACAGCTCAAACCCTTGACATTCAGGTAGGGGCCAATAATGATTCTAACCAAAGAATTACTTTGAGCTGGAAGGCTCAAACAAAAGCAAGTTTGGGAGAAGATGCTATAAATATTTCTGCAGTTGTTGTAAGTGATAAGACTTCTGCACAGTCTGCTATAACTAAAATAAACAGTGCCATAATTTCCGTATCAAAGTCAAGATCCAAGATGGGTTCTTACCAGAACAGGCTTGAGCATACTATAGCAAACTTGGATAATTCATCTGAGAATTTGCAGGCAGCAGAATCCAGAGTTAGAGATGTAGATATGGCAAGTGAAATGATGAATTACACTAAGAATAATATATTGCAGCAGGCTGCACAGGCAATGCTTGCACAAGCTAATCAGGAGCCTCAGGGTGTGCTTCAACTTTTAAGATAATAAGCTATTTAGAGCTTATAGAATTTTCTATAAGCTCTATTTTTATTTAAAGAAGTAAAAAATAAAACCGATAATTACTAATATAGTAGTATATTTAGTTATGGAGGAATTATGGAGAATTTAACTGATTATCTTAAAGATATTTTAGAGGATAAATTTACAAAAGATGAGGAAGTAAAACTTGAAAAGAGTAAAGATAATAAGGATATTTTTAAAGTGAATTATAATGGCAGTTTTAAATACATAGGAAGCAAATATAATGTAGAAAGAGATATAGATAATTTTTTATTCGAAGTTGGAAATATAGGTATAGATACATTAATAATAGTATTTGGACTGGGAACAGGAGAACATATACTTAAACTTTTTGATAAACTGAATTCATTTAACAGGGTACTTGTAGTGGAGCCTGACAGAAGAATACTGAAGAAATTTTTCAAATTACAATATTCTAAGAGTCTGCTGAAAGATGATAAGATAGATATAGTAGGATTTGAAAAGGAGAATATAAGAAGTTATATTATTGAGTTTATATGTGATGAAAATAATTATAACAATATAAGATATGCTGCTTATGGAAATTACAGTATATTGTATAAAATTGAATATCTGTATTTTTTAAGAAGTATTAAAGAAGTATTACTTTTGTTTGAAGGTAATTTAATAACAAAATATGTACATGGAAGAAGTTTTATGAGTTGTTATCTGAATAACATAAAATCAATAGCTTCAAGTCATTATCTAAATGAATTTAAGGATAAATTTAAAGATTATACTGCGGTGGTAGTTTCGGCAGGGCCATCCCTTGAAAAGAATATAGATGAACTTAAAAATTTCAATGACAATGCAATAATTATTTGTGGAAACAGGACATTAAAGCCTCTTATGGAAAAGGGGATAATACCAGACTTTATGTGCTCGGTAGATTGCAGTGATGCAGTTTATGATATGTGCAAAAAATATCTTAATTATGGTAATATACCATTGATTTTTACAGAAACAAGCAATTCAAAATTGGTATTAAATAAAAGAAAAGGTAAAATATTTTTCAGATATGGTTCTGCAAAGACATCTATACAAGAAGTAACTGGTAAGAATATAGATTCTCTATATTCTGGAGGATCTGTGGCACATACATGTGTGGATTTTGCAAGATATATAGGATGCAAGGTGATTATATTTATTGGTCAGGATCTTGCCTATACAAATGATATGGAACATGCTCAGATAGCTGAGATGCAAAGTTATAATAAAACAATTAGCAATGAAAATTTGATTCAAGTTGATGGACTATATGGAGACAAAGTTTTGACAACTCGTGTATTGAATGGTTATAGGGATGCATTGGAAGAATATATAAAACGTATGAAAAATATAAAATTTATAAATGCTACAGAAGGCGGTGCATTAATTAAAGGAGTAGAAACTATTACACTTAAAGAAGCACTTGATAAATATGCAGTATCTCAAGGAATTGGTAAAGTAGTAAATGATATATTCAAAAAACAACCTGGTATTGATAGAATTAAAGTTATAGATAATATGAAAAATATATTAAAAGGACTTATGAAAATAAATGATGAGATAAAAAGATGCAGAGAAAATATTATATCAGCACTTTTAAGTAATAAAATTAGTAAAATGAAGTATGCCTATAAGAAAATATCTGTATTGAATGATGAGTTGGATAATAGTTCTTCATTTAATTTTATAGATTTTTTAATATCAGATGTGATGAATAGGACTTCTGTATATTTTAGATATCAGGAATCCAAATACGAAGTTGAAAATTTAAAAAATATATTAAATGCCTTTAAAAAATTATACAATGATATTATAGAAACTATAGATTATGTAGTACCCAAAATAGAAAAGTGTATAGAAGATTTATAAGAAAGGAAAACAATCTATGAATGATATAAAAATAGGTAATAAAATTATAGGTAATACTCATCCTTGTTTTATAATAGCTGAAGCAGGAAGTAATCATAATGGGGATATAAAACAGGCTAAGGAATTGGTAGATATTGCAGTGGAGGCAGGAGCAAATGCAGTTAAATTTCAAACTTTTACAGCAGACAAACTATTTTCTAAAAATCATCCTGCAAATAAAATTGTAAAAAATTTTGAATTTAAACTGGAATGGCATAAAGAAATGAAAGAATACTGCGATAAAAAAGGTATAATGTTTATTACTACACCTTTTCAAAAAGATGCAGTGGATTTACTTGAAAAATTAAATATAGAAGGGTATAAAATAGCATCAGGAGATATGGATTATTATCCCCTTTTGGATTACATATCAAATACAGGAAAACCTATAATTTTAGCATCAGGTATGGCGTATATGGATGAGGTTAAGGAAGCATTTAATAGAATAAAAAATGGAAAAACTGAAGATATTGCTATACTTCATTGTGTTTCTAATTATCCTCCTAAAGATGAAGACATAAATCTTAAAGCTATTCAAACCATAAAGGAGGAGTTTAATGTTCCAGTAGGTTTTTCAGATCACTCCATGGGAATAACTGTTCCTATTGCAGCAGTGGCCCTGGGAGCAAATATTATAGAAAAACATTTTACTATTTCAAGAAAGTTAGAAGGTATGGATCACTTTTATGCATTAGAACCTAAGGAATTAAAGCAAATGGTAATCGAAATAAGAAAAGTAGAAAAATCTATGGGTGTGGGGATTAAAACTCCAGTGAAAGCAGAATTTGCAGAAAGGCATTATGCAAGAAGGGGAATAATTGCAGCTTGTAATCTAAAAGAAGGACAAGTTATAAAAGAAGAATATTTGGATTATGTAAGGCCAGTAGATGGTATAGAAAGTAAATATTATGAAGAAGTTATAGGAAGAAAAGTTAATAAAAATATAGATGTGGACAGTCCAATACATTGGGAAGATTTAATATAATAGCAAGCATTGGAGAAGATGAGAATAATGCTAAAAGGAAAAAAAGTTATAGCTTTAATACAGGCAAGGTGCACATCTACAAGGCTACCTAAAAAGCATTTTAGGTATATTGGCCATAAAATGCTTATAGATTGGGTTGTAGATAGACTTAAAAATGTGAATGAAATAGATGAAATAATAATATCTACTACTGGTGATATTTCAGATGTATCCTTAAAGACATATGCTGAAAAAAAGAAGATTGGTTTTTATGGATATGATGGAGATATAAACGATGTAGTTGGAAGACATTATAATGCAGTTAAAAATAAAAATGCAGATTATATAGTGATTATTTCAGGGGATTGTCCTTTGATTCATGAAAAATTTATAAAGGAACAGTTATATACATTAGAACAGGGTTATTCTTATACAAGACCTAGTACTATATGTATACACGAAGGAATAGATTCATATTCCATGGATTGTGTGAAGTTTTTAAATGATAATAGTAAAACTTCCTATGAAAGGGAAAACTATGGAGTAATTATAAGAGAAAATTTAAATCTTGTTAAAATAGGATTTATAGATTTGGATAAGAAATACACGGAAAATATTTTTAGAATATCTGTAGATAATATGGCAGATTTAAGATTTATGAATGAAGTATATTACAAACTTAAAAGTGAAAACAAAGAGTTTAATATAGATAATGTTTTTGAATTAGTGGAAAAAGACAGAAACTTACTTGATATAAATTCTCATGTACAGCAGAAAAAAAGAGGAGAAAAAACTTACAAGTTTTTAATTAAAACTGAAGCTTCTAAAGAAAAAGGTCTTGGTCATCTAAAAAGAATGATGGTACTAGGACAGTATTTAAATGAAAATAAAAATAATGGAGTAATATATGTCATAAATAAGGATGAAACAGCTAAAAGTATTTTAGAGGATGAAGGATATATTTATGATTACAGTGATGGAGAAACAGAAGAAGAATTAATAGAACTAATAAACAATTATAAATCAGATATACTCGTAATTGATGTGCAAAAGTTAGAAGGAAGCACAGGTTATAATTTTAAAAATATAAAAGACAAAACAAATATAAAAAAAATAGTGTTAATAGATAAATATATCAAAGATGATTTTGTAGATGTAATGATAATTCAAGGTATACAAAGTGATGAGTTTGAAGAGGAAGTTAAAGGAAATGACAAGGTTCTGTATGGGTTAAATTGTGTTTTTATAAATAATGACTTTAGAAAAATCAGAAGAAGTATAAAGGATGAAATAGTAATTTCTTTTGGAGGTACAGATGTTAATAATGTAACCACTAAAATAATTAATTTAATAAATAGTTTGGATATTAATAAATGTTATACTTATAAAATTATCCTTGGACCTTATTTTAAATACATAAAGGAGTTTCAAAAAGAGCTCAAGAACTTTAAATATAATTATGAAATAGTGATTAATCCTAATAATATGGCTGATGAAATTAAAAATTGTAAATTAGGAATTATATTTTATGGAGTAAGTTTTTATGAATTCAAATTTTTAGGGATACCTACTATTGATATAGTTTCAGATAGAATTTATGAAAATGAGTTTATGAAAATATCAAAATTGGGAATAGGGAATTATTGTGGAACTAAATATAAATTGAATTCAGAAAAAATAGAGCATTATATGAATAATATTCCAGTAGATTGTAATCTAAGATTATTAGGTTTGAAAATATGTGATTTTGAGTATATTTACAATAAAATTGTAGAGGTGTTGTAATTGTATAAATCAACTTGTGATTTATGTGGAAATGACAATTATAAAATTTTAGGTAAAGTTAAAGATAATTTTCTTGTGAAATGTATGCTATGCGGTCATATATATATGCTGTATAGATTTAATAATAAAGAATTATTTAAAGTATATGATGAGGATTATTTTAAAGAAAAATATATTAAGGGCAATGAAAAGGTAGATTATGATTATTTGAAAGATAAACCTAATATACTGGAATTTGTAAAAAAAAGATTTAACACTATACATAAATACAAAAATCCAGGAACTATATTAGACATAGGTTGTGCCATGGGATTTTATCTTGAATATGCACAAAATTTTGGTTGGGATATATATGGGGTAGAAATATCACAATATGCTGCTGATTATGCTAGACAATTATTAAATACTAAAAATATATTCAATGGAACAATAGAAAATATTGAATTTGAAGATGAAAAATTTGATGTTATAACAATGTGGCTAGTACTTGAACATATGGTAAAACCTGTTGATATTTTATTAAAGATAAGAAAATGGCTTAAACATGATGGAATTATAGGAATAAAAGTTCCCAATGCAGATGGAATAACATTTAGAAGTAATTTAAATAAATGGATAGGACAGCATCCCGAGGATCATATGTGTGACTTTACACCAGATACATTAGAAAGAATTATGAATAAATGTGGATATGAGATGTTAGAAGTTGAAACTGAGGGAATTTATTTAGATAGATTTACTACTAAAGAAAAATTTATTCATAGTAAAAATGTATCTAATTTTTATTATGATATTACTAAAGAATGTAATTTAGGAGATTCTATGGTAGCATTTTTTAAATTGAATTTATAAGAGAACTAATTAGATAATATAAATAAAGGAGAAAGTATGCAAAAAATAGAGTATGAATATGTAAACTGTTCTATATGTGGTAATAATTATATTGATAAAGTCTATACCAATAATATAAATGAATCAACATTAGATGGAATATTACCTGTAACAGTTAATATAGGCATATGTAAAAAGTGTGGTTTTATTTTTCAATATTTAGTTCCAACAGAAAAAAGTCTTAGTAGATATTATAGTAGACAATCTGAATGTAATGATGAATCAAATTTTATTAGCAAAGAATATTATGAAACATATGATTTTATTAAAGAAAATGTTGAGTATAATAATATAAATAAAGTATTAGATATTGGATGTAGACGAGGAGAGATTCTTACATTATTTAAGAGTGATTACAAAAATGTGTTAGGAATAGAGCCTTCCTCAAGTAATGTAAAATATCTTCGCGAAAAAGCACATATTCCTGTTATAAATGAAATGTTTAGTAATGATATACTTAAAGGAGAACAATTTGACCTTATTATATTAACTAACGTTTTAGAACATATGAAAAATCCAAGGAGTGTTTTAAAAGATATTTTTAAGAAGATTTCTAACAATGGATATCTTTTCTGTAGTGTTCCTAAGATTGGGGCTTGTATTAATAAAAAATTCTTGAATAATATTTCAGATTTTTTTTCATTTCAGCATTTAAATTATTTCACCATAAATAATTTATTGTATTTTATAAAAAAATTAGGTTATGGTGTAGTTAAATATCGACAAACTGGAGAATCTATTCAAATTATTTGTAACAAAATAAAAGAAGAGAAAATTCAACTAATAAATGAATATAAAATTAATAATGAAATTATTAAAACTTATATAAGAGAAAGACATAAAAGTATTTCTAAAATTATTAATAAAATTAGAAACTTAGAATCAGATGGGTTGATTATATATGGAGCAGGCACACATACCACACAATTTTTGCAACTTATTGATTTTAGTAAACTTAATATAGTTGGAATATGTGATTCAGATAAAAATAAATATGGGATACAAATAGCTGATTTTACCATTTGTAGTATAGATGAGATTGATCAAATCAAATTTAAAGATATTATTATTTCTTCCAATGAATATCAAAATGAAATATATGAATATTTGATAAAAAAATTTCCTGATAAAAATATAATAAAATTATATATGTAAAAATCCAATTTAGATGATTCTAGGGTAGCATTTTTTAATATTAGAAAGTAGGTAATAAATATGTCTAGTATAAAACATGATAAAATTGAGTTTGATTGTATAATTCAAGCTAATAGATTTGGTTGGGATGGTACAGAAGATTATTGTGTAAAGAAAATAGATAATAAATATGTAATAGAATATGTAATAGAAAAATTAAAGAAAATTGAAAATATAAATAAAATAATTATAACTGTAGCAGATATTGAAAAAAATAAATTTTTTCTTGATATAGCTAGTAAAAATAATGTAAAATGTTATTTCGGTTCAGCTGATAATGTCCTTGAAAGGTTTATTTGTGCATTAAAAGATTCAAAATCTAAGTATGTAATAAAAACATTAGGTCAAAATTGCTTTATTGATGTTAATTTATTGAAATCAATGATAAAAATTATAGAAGCAAACAAAAATGTTGAATTTGTATGTACTCCAGATGATTTTGAAACAAAGTTTACAGCTGAAATTTTTAAAAGTAATTTATTACTAAATATAAAGAAATGTATTTATAATGAAGATAAGGAAAAAATAAAAAATTATTTAGCAAGACCTATGTCTTTTGTTAAAGCTAATAAGGATAAATTTAATGTCGAGATTTATAAAAATATCCCTAAATATAATAAAGAATATTTAATTAATATCAGAGAGAAAGCCAAACAGATTTATGAAGAAGGTCAAACTACAGGTATAAATTACAAAAATCAAATAGAAAATGGCAATTTTTTTCTTGAAAGATATAGATTTTCTGGAAAATTTATAAAAAAGCAAGATTGTGTATTAGATATAGCTTGTGGTAGTGGCTATGGAACAAAATACATATTTGATAAAATTACACAAAATATTATAGGAGCAGATTTAAATGAAAGAGTTATTCAATATGACAAAGAAAATTATTCAAATATTGAATTTCAGGTACAGGATGCTACAAAGACTACATTTTCAGAAAATCAATTTGATGTTGTGTTGAGTATGGAAACTTTTGAACATATACCATTAGACCTAATTGATAATTATTTACATGAAATAAAAAGAATACTAAAAAATAATGGCATTTTTATATGTACTACACCACAAAATGATAATGGAGATATACCTTTAGTTCCCTGGCATATAAAAGAATATAGTCTAAAAGAATTTAAAGAGATATTATCAAAATATTTTTATTTGGAAAAAGTTTATGGTTCTAAAAATGGAATATATACTGATGATGAAAAGGGTAATGGAATGATGGCAATTTGTAGAAAGAAGTTATATTAATAGATGAAAAGTGATTTTTATGATAATGTAAGAATAAAATTTTTAGAAGAAACACAATTTAAATTAAGACAAATTTTTGTATATAGCACAACTAGATGTAATTCCAAATGTAATACATGCAATATATATAATAAAGAAGATGAAAATATAAGTTTAGATGCTATTAGAACAATAATAAATTTTGTTTCTAATCGTAAGGATTGTATTATATATTTTGAAGGAGGAGAATTTTTTTTACATCCTCAATATGATAAGATTCTAGAAATGGCTCAAGATGTAGATTATTGTATAATATCTAATGGACAATTTACTGAAAAAATAATTAATTCTGTTTTAAAATTTAATATAAAAAAGATAGCTTTTTCGTTAGATGGACCAAAGGAAACATATAAAAATGTAAGAGGAATTGATGGTTTTGATAATTTGATGAATACTATTGAAAGTGTTAAATCAAAAACAGAGATACATATAAATTCAACTATTAATCCGTGGAATACATATGAGGACATAAAATGGGTTAAGGAATTCTGTGATAAAAATAATTTTATGTGGGCTATTCAACCAATGTATCCAATTAATTTTTTTGATAATGACGATAAAAATTTTTCTGAATACATTTTTGATGTTAGTGACTTGTTGCATAATAGTAGTTTCATAAGTAACACCAATAATTATTTTTGTGGTAAAGTTTATTTACCTTGCTTAAATGTTAGAGAAACTATTGTGGTATATCCTAATGGTAATATCCCGTTATGTCATATGAGAGATGAAATAGTACTAGGAAATTTGTATGAACATTCATTAGAAGATATTATTACTGATAATAAAATTATAGAATTACAAAAACAAAGCTTAGGATGTAATAAATGTTGGCTGAATTGTCAAAGAATGTTGGACGTTAAACTTTTTGAATTTATGGAAAGTAAATACATACATGATAAATTAGAGGAAGAGTTTGGCAAATATAAATGGCCATTATAATACATAAATTTCATGGAAGGAGTAAGGCTCTATGATAAATATAAGTAAAATGATTGCCAATAAATTAAAAGAAAATAAATGTAAGGTAATTTTTGAATACCCGGGTGGAAATGTAGCACCAATTCTTGATGCTGTAAAATTAGATGGAACTATAGATTTAGTAGTTACTAGAAATGATCAGGCGGCTTCTCTTATGGCAGATGCTTATGCTAGAGTTACAGGTGAAGTTGGAGTGTGTATGGCTACAGTAGGTCCTGGGGCAACTAACCTAGTTACGGGTATTGCAAATGCTTATTTTGATTCAATACCATTAGTCGCTATAACGGGTCAGGTTGGTACAGGATCATTAAAAGGAATAAAAAAAACAAGACAAATAGGGTTTCAGGAGGTTGATATAGTCAATATTGTAAAGCCAATTACAAAATGGTCTTGTATGATAACAAAACCGGAGGATGTAAACCAGGTTATTGATGAGGCATTTAGAATTGCAAGAGAAGGAAGGCCGGGACCGGTTTTAATAGATATTCCTATGGATGTTCAGAGAAGTATGTTACAGAAGCTTGATATATTAAATAGGGTAGATATAATAGAAAAAAGAAGTATTGTAGAACAAAAAAAAATAAACTTACTAATACAAAAAATAAATTTAAGTAGTAAACCTGTTATAATTGCAGGTGGTGGTGTTATTTTAGGCAATGCAGAAAATGAACTTAAAGTATTGGCAGAAAAATCACAAATACCGGTGGCAAATACTTTAATGGGACTTGGTAGCTTTGATTTGAATAGCAAATTGGCATTAGGCTTTATGGGATGCTATGGAAGTAGAGCTTGCAATAAAATTTTGGCAGAAGCAGATTTAATAATAGCTTTAGGAAATAGATTTGATGTAAGAGCTATAGGAACAGAGATTAATAAGTTTCAAGAAGGTAAATTTATAATTCATGTTGATGTGGATAAGGCAGAAATAAATAATACAGTTAAAACTAATTTAGCTATTAATGGAGATGTGAAAGAAGTATTAAAACTAATTATAGATAGATTAAATGAAATTAATATAGATACAAAAAAATGGCTTGATTATATATCAGAATTAAAATATAAATTTAATTTAGATAGAGAATATAGATTATCTGATGAATATGATAAAGTAAGACCACAGTACATAATAAAAGAAATAAGTAACTTAACCAATGGAAAGGCTATAATTACATCAGATGTTGGTCAAAATCAAATGTGGACGGCACAATTTTATAAATATAGATATACAAGAACTAATTTAACTTCTGGTGGACTTGGAAATATGGGATATGGTTTACCGGCAGCTATAGCAGCTAAATATGCTAAAAAAGATGCTCAAGTAATAAACATAACTGGCGATGGAAGTTTTCAAATGAATATGCAAGAATTAGGTACTGCAGTGGCGTATAATTTGCCAGTAAAAATATTTATATTAAAAAATAATACCCTGGGTTTAGTTAAACAATTTCAGGATAAAACCTTTTTAGGCAAAGCTACATCTACTGTTATTAAGTATAATCCGGATTTTATTAAATTGGCAGAGGTTTATGGAATAAAAGGATTAAGAATATCAAAGGCTAGTGAAATTAAAGGTATTGTAAAAGAAGCTTTAAATTATGATGGCACAGTTATAGTGGAATGTTATATAGATAGTAATGAGTTGGCAATACCGGAAATTGAGGGTGGACATTATATAGATGATCAATATCCTTATAATTCTTAAATAGAAGGTGGATCTTATGAAATTAAAGGATAAAGTTGCTATAGTCACTGGTGCCAGCAGAGGAATAGGAAAGGCTATAGCTATAGAGATGGCAAAAGAAGGAGCTAGAATAATAGTAAATTACAATAATAGTAAAAAGAAGGCTTTAGAAGTTGTTAAAGAAATAGAAGATATAAAAGGAACATCCATAGCTGTAAAGGCAGATGTATCAAAGAGAAATGAAGTTAAAAAAATGATAGATATAGCCGTTGAAAATTTTGGAGAAATACATATACTAGTGAATAATGCTGGTATTCTTCAACAGAAGCCCTTTGAAAGTATTACAGATGATGAATGGGATAAAATGTTTCAAGTTAATATGAAGGGAGCCTTTATTTGTACCCAAGAATGTATTCCATACATGTTAAAGAATAATTTTGGTAGGATAATAAATATATCTTCTATAGGGGGACAGTGGGGTGGAAATTTAGCAGTTCACTATTCAGCTACTAAAGCAGGTATAATAAGTTTAGCCAGATCTTTAGCTAGAATATATTCTAAAGATGGAATTAATACAAATTGCATAGCACCGGGATTAGTATTAACTGAAATGTCTGCTAAAGAAATGGCTACGGAAGCTGGAAAAGAAAAATTAAAAGGCATTCCTATAAATAGACCTGCTGCCCCTGAAGAAATAGGACGAATAGCGGTATTTTTGGCCAGTGAAGATGGAAGCTATATAACAGGTCAAACTTTAAATGCAAATGGTGGAATGTTGTTTAATGTGTAAAATAATAGTATATAATTTATAGGCAGGTGAGGTTCACTTGCCTATTTTAGAAAGAGAGGTTATTTAAGTGAAAACATTACTTATACTAGGGGCGGGAAAAGAACAGGTTCCAGCTATAACAAGAGCCAAGAGTAAAGGTATATACACTGTAGTGTTGGATATGAATCCCCAGGCGGAGGGACTTAAATAT